>NZ_JBFBIL010000054.1:0-53975 GCF_040685575.1 Kitasatospora sp. NPDC088351
GCTCCCTCAAACCCGAAAGATCATCGCGTCCAACAGCCACGGCCCTCGCAACTCCCACAGATCGCGGGTGTTGCGAGGACCGTTAGAACCCAAGCGGGAGCCGGGGGCCTTCGGAGGACCGGGTGCTCAGGCGCTGGTCGCGGACCGGGTGGTCTCGGTGGCCTTGGTCACGGTGGTCGGGTTGACGGCGGCAGGGCGGGGCTGCTCGGCGGCCGGCGGCTGGGGGGCGGCGGTGCTCTGCGCCGTACCCGGAGCGGCGGCAGCGGCGGCGGCGTCGGCCGGGGCGTCGTCCTCGCGCAGAGCCTTGGTCTCCGCCTTGAGGATGCGCATCGACTTGCCGAGGCCGCGGGCCATCTCCGGCAGCTTCTTCGATCCGAACAGCAGGACAACGACAGCCAGCACCACGAGGAGGTGCCAGGGCTCAAGACCGTTCCGCAGCATCCCTGGCCACCGGTCCCTTCTTGTCTAGAGTCTCAGCAGGGCAAACCGCCCGACCTCGCCAGTATGCCTGTCCGCGGCGACGAACGTATACACCGGCTGGGAAACGCTGGTCAAAAACCAGGTGTTGCTCAAGCGGATCCCGAGCAGTGGTCTGGACCACATGATCGCCCCCGGCCGGACGGCACCCGCGGCCACGTGCGCGTCCTGTCCCGAGTCGTCGGCGACCCGCCGGGCCCGTCCTAATAGACGAACGGGATCAGCCGCTTCGAGCCCCGCCGGTAGGTCGCGTACTCGTCGCCGAACGCGGTCAGCAGCAGCCGCTCCTCGGCGCCGATCCGCCAGGTGTACGCGACCAGCAGCAGCGCGGCGACGATCAGCGTCGCCGGCCAGCTGCCCAGGCCGAGTGCGTAGCCCGTCCAGACCAGCAGGCTGCCGCAGTAGCCGGGGTGCCGGATCAGCCGGTACGGGCCCTCCCGGACGACCCGCTGGGCGTCGACGGTCCGCAGGGTGCGGGTGTAGTAGCGGCCGAGGGTGTGCATCCCCCAGGCCCGCAGGGCGAGCCCGGCGGCGAGCAGGACCACCCCGAACCAGCGCGCCCACCCGGGGAGTTCGCCGATCGACGCCCGGCCGAAGAGCACCACGACGGCCACCGAGGCGGCGTAGCAGGAGAGCAGCAGCCGGGTGGAACCCCGGTCGCGGCCGTCCGCCCGCCAGGTGCCGGCGGCGGCATCCTCGCGGCGGCGCAGCAGCAGCTCGTAGCCCACCCAGCAGAGGATGCCGAGAAGGGCGAGCAGGCTCGGCAGGGACATGGGGGGACTCCTGACGCTCGACGCCGGATCCGGGTACCCCACCAAGCTCCCGCACCCCCGCCCGGAACACACCCGCCCGGGGGTGGACACCGCCACCTCCACCCCCGGGTGGACCGCCCGCGGCCCAGCCGCCGGGCTGGCCGGTGCCCGCGTCGAGTCGGCGCTTCCTGCGGATAGTTGGCCCGCTCCAGCCGCGCCTCTACCGCGAGCCGGGCGCCCGCCGGCTTGCTCGGACCGCTCGGGCCCTTCGTTCGCTGACATGAAATCAGCTTGGCCTGCCGCGGGTGTTCGATCAGGCGAATGTGTTAGCGGGCGCCTGGTAGTGCGGTCGCCACTCGTTGGCAGGGTGTTCATCGCTTAGTGCTTTCTGACTCGGTCCTCCTCAATAGGCTTTAAGCGGTGCCACAAGTGCCTGGCCGACTGCTTGCTCCCCGCATGTGCGGGGTTGGTCCCGACGTAGAGGTGTGGCGACCGTGCTCCCCGCACCTGCGGGGTTCTGTTGTTGGGTGGCGACCCGCCCGCTGTGACGTGCTGGTCGGTCCGTGACCGCCCGAAGTCTTCATGCTTCAGGCGGTCATCCGCCTTCGCGGCGTGTGACCTTCAGACCTCGACGTCGTTAACCCCGGTGATCGCGCCCAGCGATCGTCTGATCCGAACGGATCCCTTGCGGGGAGGACGTAGCCATGTCAAGGCGTTGCGGGAGTGCTTTCAGGCCTCGGGTTTCAGTGTCCAACTGCGCCTGGTGTCACTCCCGGGGGCGAGGCAAAGGAGGCGTTCGCTGAAATTTGCACCCAGCCCCATGTACAACAGGTACATTCGTTACATGACCGAGCCGGTGATCGCCTCTATGGCCGAAGTGCGGAGCCACCTTGCGGATGTCCTTGACCGGGCCCACAGGGACGAGACTCCGACGATCATCACGCGCCGAGGCAAGCAGGAAGCGGTGGTGATCGACATCGCCGAGTACCGGCGGCTGACTCAACTCGCGGAGCAGTCCGAAGAGTCCTGGCTCAACCGCTTGGCCGACGAGGCGGAGGCCGAAGGCACTGAGGGGTCGGTCTCGTTCGAGGAGATGGCCGCCCTGCTCCGCGACCACCACAGTTGACCGCCATGGGCTATGTCACGCGGTTCACTCCGCACGCCCAGCGGGACCTGATCAAAGTCGCCCGGCCCGATGCCATGCGCATCCTCCGGCGCCTTGCCGAGTTCCAGGAAGCGTTGAACGCGGGTGACACCGCCGCCTTCGACATCAAGGTCATGCAGGGGCACAACGCGCGGTGGCGGTTGCGGGTGGGGGACTACCGCGTTGTGTACACGCTTGAGGACGGACAGCTGATCATCTGGGTCCTGGTCGTTGGCAACCGCCGCGACGTCTATCGAAATCTCCAGGCCTGAGCAGCGCGAGAGCCCCCGCCCGGGCCGAGGCCCGGGCGGGGGCTCCTGATGACGCGCGGGGGCGGGCCGGACCGGTCGGGGAAGGGCGGGGGTCAGGTGGGGCCGGCTCGGTGGGGCGGGCGGCGGGGAGGCGGTTCATCAGGCGGTAGGCGAGGGCGGCGGCGCCGACGGCGAAGACCAGGCCGACGACGGCGGCGACGTGCAGGCCGTCGGTGAAGGCGGCGCGGGCGGCGCCGAGGAGGTCCGTGCCGAGCTGTCCGGGGAGGTGGGCGGCGACGGTGACGGCGCCGCCGAGGGTGTCCCGGGCGGCGCCGGCGGCTTCGCCGTCCAGGCCTGCGGGGAGGGCGCCGTCCAGGTGGGAGCGGTAGACGGCGGCGCCGGCCGCGCCGAGCAGGGCGATGCCGAGGGAGCTGCCAAGTTCGACGGCGGTCTCGGAGGTGGCGGAGGCGGCGCCGGCCCGCTCGACCGGGGCGGCGGAGACCACCATCTCGGCGGTCAGGGTCATGGTGCCGACGGTGCCGGCCGCCAGGATGCCCGCCGCGGTGAGGACGAGCGCGAGCGGGGAGTCCGCGCTGACCCGGGTCATCAGGGCGAAGCCGGCCGCGCGGTAGGCGCCGAAACCGGCTACACGGTGACGGCGGTCAGCAGCACCACCGAGTCGACGTGGGCCAGCAGCCCGTGCCGCTCCTGCGGGATCGGGTACAGCTGGCCCGCCGACAGCTCCTGCAGGCGGCCGGCGATGGTCAGCGACACCCGGCCGCGCAGCACCTGGAGGCTGGCTGCGGTCGGCGCGTTGTGTTCGTCCAGCGCGGTGCCGGCGGTCAGCGCGATCACGGTCTGCCGCAGGACGCCGTCGTGGAGCGCCAGATGGGCACTGCGCCCGTGCGGGCTCTCGGCGGCCTTGGCGGCGTGCTCCACGACGAGCTGTTCGAGATCGACCATCGCGTGTCCTCCTGCGCCGGCCCGGCGGGGCGTCCGGGGCGGGGGCCGCCCGTCGCGGCGGGCCCTCCGGCCCAGCGTCGCGGACACGGTGCGCTCGCGCACCCGGAGCCGCCCGGAGCCGCCCGGAGCCGCTCGGGGCCGCCCGGAGCCGCTCGGCGTGCGGAGGCCGCCGACACCCTCCATGGTGGAGGCATGGCGAACGAGAGTTTCTTCAGCGGATTCCAGGTCAACCGCCCGCTGCTGGCCGGCGGTGCCATCCTCACAGGTGTCGGGGCGGTGCTGGGGCTGGCCGGTGCGGTGATGGTGTGCGCGGCGGTGGCCACGGCCGGCCGGAGCTGGCTGCAGCGGCTGGAGACCCCGCCCGTCGAGCTGGCGCAGCGTGCGCTGCACGGCGCGAAGGCGGCGTCCTCGGCGGGCTGGGAGGCCTGGCGGGCCGAGCACGGTTCACCCAACTGAGCCGTTCACCCGGGCTGAGTCGCTCACCCGACTGAGCAGCGCGCCCGGTTGAGCCGCGCGTCCGACCGGGCGGCCAGGCGGCCCCATGGCGGCCCGTGCGACGGCAGCGGCGGGCCGCCATGGGGGTGCGGCCCGCCGCCGGTCCGAACGTACCTACAGACCAAGCGACTTGGCGATGATGCTGCGCATGACCTCGCTCGTGCCGCCGTAGATCCGGAACACCCGGTTGTCGGTGTAGAGGCGGGCGATCGGGTACTCCAGGATGTAGCCGTAACCGCCGTGCAGCTGAAGGCACTTGTCGATCAGCGTCGAGGCCGACTCGGTGCAGAACAGCTTCGCCGCCGCCGCGTCCGCGACCGTCAGCTCGCCGTTCTGGTACAGCTCCAGCGCGCGGTCCACCATCGACTGCTGGGCCATCACCTGGGCCTCGCAGTCGGCCAGCGAGAACTTGGTGTTCTGGAACTCGGCCACCGCCTTGCCGAAGACCTTGCGGTCCTTGACGTACTGGACGGTGAACCGCACCGCCGCCGCCGAGGCCGCGTACGCGCCGACCGCGATCGCCAGCCGCTCCTGCACCAGGTTGTGGGTCAGGTACGAGAAGGCCCGGCCCTCCTCGCCGAGCAGGTTCTCCACCGGCACCTTGACGTCGCTGAACGCCAGCTCGGCGGTGTCCGACGTGCGCAGCCCGATCTTCTGCAGCTTGCGGCCGACGGTGTAGCCCTCGGACGTGGTGTCCACGCAGAGGATGGAGAGGCCGGCCCGGCGGTTCTCCGGGTCGTACGGGGCGGTGCGGCAGACCACCAGGACCAGGTCGGCCAGCACGCCGCCGGTGATGAAGGTCTTGGCGCCGTTGAGGACGTAGTGGGTGCCGTCCTCGGAGAGCCGGGCGGTGGTGGAGATGCCCGCGAGGTCGGAGCCGGCGCCCGGCTCGGTCATCGCGATCGCGGTCATGAGGTCGCCGGAGACGAAGCCGGGCAGCCAGCGCCGCTTCTGCTCCTCGGTGGCGTACTCCAGCAGGTACGGCAGCACGAGGCCGGTGTGCACGCCGGACGAGCCGAAGCTCACGCCCGCGCGGGCGACCTCCTCGGTGATCACCGCCTGGTACTTGAAACCGCTCTCGCCCGCACCGCCGTACTCCTCCGGCACCTCGATGCCGAAGACGCCGAGGTCGCCGAGCTTGCGGTAGAAGTCGCGCGGCGGGTGGCCCTCGGCCTCCCAGCTCTCGTAGACGGGGACGACCTCGTTGGCGACGAAGTCCCGGATGGTCTCCCGGAAGGCCTCGTGGTCCTCGGTGAACACGGTGCGGCGCACGGTGGCGCTCCCTTCGGTGGTGCCCGGCTGACGCCTGGCGGGGCCAGGTGATCGCTCCACAAGTTAATCGCGGGTAGTTTCGGCTGTCCAGGGTCGGCGCGAGGCCGCCCGGGCCCTGCGCGAGGCCGCTGTCCGGGGCGGCCGGAGTGCGACGCGGTGGAGGCCCGGATCCGGGTGCACGCGCTGTTCGCGCTGGTCAACGACGGGGTGCGGAACCGTCCGTGCGGCGCCCGTCCGGACCTCGGCGACTGCCTGCCGCGGGTCGTCCGGGCCGTCCTCGGGCTGCCCGAAGGCGGCGGCCGTCGGAGGTGGCCGTCGGAGGCGGCCGACGGCGTGCGGCCCTGAGGCGCGTACCGGGGGCGGTACCTCGCCGTCAATGTCCGGTTGACCGAGTCCCGACCTCCCCTCAGAAACAAATGGTCGCCGGATAGTCGCACTGGCACACTGAGGACCCATGTCTGAAGGTCTCCCGCCCGACCGCGTGCCCGCCGAGGATCTGCGTACGACCGAGGTCGATCTCGGCGGACTGGTGAACGTCCTCGCCACCCACCTCTACTCCACCCCGCTGGTCGCCCTGCGCGAACTCGTCCAGAACGCCCACGACTCGCACACCCGCCGCCTCCTGGAGGACCCGGACGGCGGCCACCGGCCCCTGATCCGGGTGCGCGGCGACATCGACCGGCGCACCGTCGGCATCGAGGACACCGGCGCCGGCCTCACCGAACCGGAGATCCACGCCTACCTCGCCACCGTCGGCACCGGCTACACCCGGATGCTGCGCGAACTCACCGGCAACCAGGAGCTCATCGGCGCCTTCGGCCTCGGCTTCCTCTCCGCCTTCTCGGTGGCCGACGAGGTCGTCGTCACCACCACCTCGCACCGCGAGCCCGGCCTCGGCCACCGCTACCGCAGCCACGGCGGCGAACAGTACAGCGTCGAACGGGTCGCCGCCCGGCCGCTGCCCGGCACCGTCGTCGAGCTGTCGCTCAAGGCCGAGCACGCCCACCTCGCCGACGAGCACGCGCTGCGCGAGGTGCTCGGCCGGTACTGTGTCCTGCTGCCGATCCCGGTCTACGTGGGCGACGACGAACACCCCGTCAACGGCGTCCGGGTGCCCTGGCGCCGGCCTTCCGACGGCGACCAGTACGCCGCCCGGATGCGGTTCGCCGCCGCCTTCGGCCGCCGCTTCGAACCGCTGACGGCCTTCCCGGTGCAGCCGGCCCCGGACGCGGCCGAGGACGGCACCGACGCGGTCGGCCTGCTCTGGGTCCAGGACGGCGGCACCTACGGCAGCACCGACAACCGCGACCTCGCCGTCTACCTGCGCGGCATGCTGCTCGCCGAGGACGCCCGTGACCTGCTGCCCAGCTGGGCCGGGTTCATCGGCGGCGTGGTCGAGTCCGGCCGGCTCACCCCCACCGCCAGCCGCGAGGACCTCCAGCGCGACGGGCACTACCGCGCCCTCCAGCAGGCCCTCGCCGACGCCATCGTGGACGGCCTCTACGAGACCGCCCGGCTGCGGCCCGCCGTCTGGCGCCGCATCCTCAGCCGACACGGCCAGGACCTGCTCGGGGCCGCACTCTGCGACGACCGGCTCTTCACCCTGCTCGCCGACGACGTCCCGGTGCCCACCTCGCAGGGCGACCTGACCGCGGGCGCGCTGCGGGCGGCCGGCGGGGGAGCGGTGCACGTCGCCCTCGGCAGCGGCGGCGGCTTCGAGGAGATGCTCTACCGGGCGATGCAGGTGCCGATCGCGCGCGGCGACCGCTACGCCGTACTGCCGTTCCTGCGCCGTTACGCCCAGCTGAGGGACTGCCGGATCGTCGAACTCGGCAGCGAGAGCGGCAACCGCGAGCTGTTCCGCGACCCGGAACGCCCGCTGCCCGCGGAGGAGGCCGCCTGGCTGTCCGGCGCCCTCGCGGACCCGGGCGAGCAGCTCGTCCCGGCCCGGTTCGATCCGCCCGGCCTGCCGCTGGTCCTCGTCCCGGACCGCGAGGCCGAGCTGAAGGCCAGGATCGAGGACGACCAGGCCGACGCCCGCATCCCGTCCGCCGCGCTGCGGCTGGCCCGGGCGTTCACCGCGCGCACCGACGGCGAGGTGAAGGCCCGGCTCTACCTCAACCTCGCCTGCCCCGCCGTCCAGGACCTGCTCACCGCCTACCGCGACGGGCACACCGGCAGCGCCACCGCGGCCGGGCTGCTCCGCTCGCTCAAGGTGATCATGGCCGCGGCCTCGGCCGGCTCGTCCGGCGGGGACCTCACCGCGGCCCTGTCCGGCATCGGCACCGCGGTCTCCGCGCTCACCGCCGCCCTGCCGGAGGGCCTGCCCGCCGTCCCGGACAGCCCGGACGGCCTGGCGGACGGGGCCTGACCGATGGCACCGAACGGATTGTCAGTGGGGGGCGGCACACTGCCCACCAGCACAGCGCACCACCCGCAGGGGGAGACGGAAGCGGTATGAGCACCGACATCTGGGCCTGGGTCCACGACACCCACCAGCAGCTGGCCGAGGCCGGCCACCGGCGGCTGGCCGACGCCATCTACGAGCTCCCCGGCCATGCCAACGAGGGGCGCAACGAGCAGCTCGACGCCGTCTACCCGGAGGCCGTCGCGGCCGCCCGGGCACTCGGCCTGCCCTGGGTCGAGGTCTACCTGCGGCACTGGCGGATGCAGAACCTGCTGAACAAGCGCCACCAGGGCGAGCAGGCCCTGCCCGAGGCGGTGGACCTGCTGGAGTTCGCGCACCGCGAGGAGACGGCCGGCTGCCCGCAGTCGGTCTGTGTGGTGCAGGACTTCGCGATCTGCCACGCCCGGGTCGACGGCCCCGGCTACGTGCCCGAGCGGCTCGCCGTGCTCGGCGAGACGCTGGAGCGGATCGAGCCCGCCCGGGCCTGCTTCGACTGCCTCTCCCGGGAGTACTCCGACGCCCTGGAGGACGACGGCCGCCCGGCCGAGGCGCTCAGCCACCTCGACAGCGCCGCCACCCGGATGCAGGCGGCCGGCCAGCGGCTCTCCCTGCACTTCCACCACGCCCGGGCCAGCACGCTGCACCTGCTCGGCCGGCACGAGGACGTGCTGGCCCTGCTGGACACCGCCGAGCAGGCCGAGCGTGCCCGCGGCCGCGGGATCGACGACAGCGACCGGCGCTGGGGCGCCCTGCTGCGGGCCCGCGCGCTGGCCTCCCTCGGCCGCACCGAGGAGGCGCTCGCCCTGCTGCCCTCCCTCGCGGACGCCGAGCGCCACGCCGACCTGCGGTCGGCCTGGACCAGGACCGTCGAGCTGCTGGTCGAGGCCGGCACCTGGGAGAACGACGCCGAACTCGGCGCCGCCGTGGCCGGCTGGGTCGCCTACCTCGACGGCACCGGCTCGCACCGGCCCTGCGTGGACCTGCTGCTGGCCGCCGGGCGGCTGGCCGTGCGGCGCGGCGCCCGGACGGTCGCGCTCACCCTGGCCGCCACCGGCGAGCGCAAGCTCACCCGGCTGCGCCGCACGGAGGGCGTCGCCGAGGAGGTCGCCGCGCTGCGGGCCGCCGCCGAGGCGCTGCCGGTACCCGAGCTGCCCGTCCCGCCGGCCGAGCTCGCGGCACACCTCGCCGAGGCGGGCGTGCCCTACGAGACCGGCGCCGACCTGCTCTCCGTCGCCCTGGACCGGTACCGGGGTGAGCAGGCCGGTGCCACCACACTGGCGATCAACCTGGCCGCGGTGCTGGGCGGTCTCGGCCACGCCCGGGCCGCCGCCGACCTGCTCTGGGCGCGGCTCGACGCCGACCCGGAGAACGAGGAGCTGACCGGCATGCTCGGCGCCACCCTGGTCGAGGCCGGGGACGGCGAGGGCGTCCGCCGGCTGGCCGACCGGCTGGCGCTGACCAGCCCGGGCGACGGGCACTGGATCCGCGCCCGCTGGGCCGCCGCCGAGGGCCGCTGGGCCGAGGTGCTGGAGCAGTGCGAGGCGATCCTGGCCACGCACCCGGACCGGATCAACACCCGCCGGCTGGCCGCCGCCGCGGCGACCGAGCTCGGCGACCACGGGACGGCGCAGCGGCTGTACCAGGAGATCCTGGAGCACGCGCTGCCGGCCGAGGGCACCCCGCCGGAGGAGCGGCACCGTACCGTCCAGGAGCCCGACCTCTGGCACCTGATCACCGCGGCCACCGTCAACCGGGACTGGACGGCCGTCCGTTCCACCGGCGCCCTGATCGGCATCGAGTTCGACGAGCCCGAGGGCCCGGTGGACGAGGAGTGGCAGCTGGTCACCGTCCGGGCCCCGCGGACCGACGGCTCCACCGCCGACCTCCCGGCCGTCCGCACCGGCCCGGCCACCGCCCGCCTCCTGCCGGTGCTCGGCGACGACCTGACGTTCAACCACGGCGACGTGGTGGTCTTCGCCCCGGCCCTGCTGGAGCGGCCGCCCGCCGACGACGCCCCGGAGGAGGAGAAGGAGCGCTGGCGCCCGGTGTTCCAGCTGCTGACGCTGCTCGACCCGGCCGGCTACACCACCTACTGGATCGACGGCGGCTGGCCCGGCGACGAGGCCTGGGCCGAACTCCGCGAGGAGCTGCGACAGGCCGGCTACGCGGTGTGGGCGTACAGCGGGGATCACTACAGCATCACCGACCCGGCGGACGACGACGGGTCGCTGCCCGGCATCTACGCCGCCGTCGCGGTGCCGCCCACCGCGCAGGCCGCCGAGGCCGACGCCCTGCTCCACCGGCTCACCGGCTCCTGGCCGCACCCGCTCTCCTGGCTCGACCTGGCCAGGGCGGCGGGCGCGGACACCGGCCGCCACGAGGAGATCGTCGAGCGCTACGGGCTCTGAGGCGCACCCGTACCCGGTACCGGCGGCCCGCCGGTACCGGGTACGGGAACCGCCCGCAGGCCCTCTTGAGTCAAGGATTCTTGGTCAATGCTTTACTGTTTCATTGCCAAGACCCGACCTCAGGAGTGCCTGCCCTGTGACCAGCCTCGCCCTCGGCCCGTCCTGGCTCGATCCGACCAGCCTGATCTCCACCTTCGGGCTGCTCGGCATCCTGGCCATCGTCTTCGCCGAGTCCGGTCTGCTGATCGGCTTCTTCCTCCCCGGTGACTCCCTGCTCTTCACCACCGGTCTCCTGGTGGCCGGCGGCACCTACCTGCACCAGCCGCTCTGGCTGGTCTGCGCGCTGATCGTGGCCGCCGCCGTGGCCGGGGACCAGGTCGGCTACCTCTTCGGCCGCAAGGTCGGACCGAGCCTGTTCCGGCGCGCCGACTCCCGGCTGTTCAAGCAGGAGAACGTGGAGAAGGCGGCCGCCTTCTTCGACCGGCACGGGCCGAAGGCGATCGTGCTGGCCCGCTTCGTGCCGATCGTGCGGACCTTCACCCCGATCGTCGCCGGGGTGAGCAGGATGAACTACCGCACCTTCGTCGTCTTCAACCTCGTCGGCGGCGTGCTCTGGGGCGGCGGCGTCACCGTGCTCGGCTACTTCCTCGGCCGGATCCCCTTCGTCCGGGACAACATCGAGGCGATCCTGGTCGGCATCGTGCTGCTCTCGGTGGTCCCGGTGGCCATCGAACTGCTGCGCGCCCGCCGCTCCGGCACGGCCTCCGCTGACCGCCACCGCGCCGGGTAGGCGCGCGTACGCCCCGCCGCCCGCCGGGACGTACATGTGCGTCCTGCAGTTCGATCAGGCAAGGTGTAAGCGGAGATCGAACGGCGGCCCGGGTGGCCCGGCGCCACCAGGGGCGGCAAGGAGCGGGAAGTGCCTAAGCGGGGCCGGCCGGGCGCAGGCAAGCGGGCCAGGGGCGGCAGGGCGGCACGCCAGGCACGGCAGGCGCGGCAGACACCGCCGGTCCGGCCGGTCCACCCCTCCGACGCGCCGCCCACCGAGGGCCTGCTCGGCCACCCGGCTCCGGCCGTCGAGCCCGCCACGGTGATCCCGCTCGCCCCGCCGGCCCCGCCCACCAAGGGGCTGCTGACCCCGGAGCCCACGCCCGAGGCCGAGGCGGAGCCCGCACCCGTGCCCGCCGCCGGGGCCGGCACCACCGGCCCCCGCCGGCGCTCGGTCGCCGAGGACACCCTCACCCCCGAGGAGTGGCGGGCCGCCGGCTACACGCCGCCCACCGGGATCGCCGTCCCCACCCTGCGGGCCGGCGCCCCCGGCGAGGCGCCCTGGCCGGACCGGATGCGCACCCTGCTGCGCACCCCGATGTCCGAGCGCCCGGCCTTCGAGCGGACGCCCCGCGAACTGCACCCCTCCGCCGCCCGGAACGTGCCGCGCATCCTCGACCTGACGCTGCGTATCGGCGAGCTGCTGCTGGCCAGCGGCGAGGCCGCCGAGGACGTCGAGGCGGCCATGCTCGGCATCGCCCACGCCTACCGGCTGGACCGCTGCGAGCCGCAGGTCACCTTCACCCTGATCGGCATCTCCCACCAGCCCTCGCTGGTCGAGCCCCCGGTCACCGCGGACCGGGTGGTGCGCCGCCGCACCTCCGACTACATCCGGCTCAACGCCGTGTACGAGCTGGTCGCCGACATCACCGCGGAGAAGGTCACCGTCAACGACGCGTACCGCCGCCTCGCCCTGATCCGCCGCAACCGGCACCCGTACCCGGCCTGGCTGCTCTCGCTGAACTCCGGCCTGCTGGCCGGCGCGGCGACCTTCCTGGTCGGCGGGCGGGCCGACGACAAGGCCTGGCTGGTCTTCGCCAGCGCCTTCATCGCCGCCGTCCTCGGCGACCGGCTGGCCTCGCTGGTCGCCCGGCGCGGACTGCCGGAGTTCTACCAGTTCGTGCTGGCCGCGATGCCCGCCGCCGCCTCCGGCATCATCCTGTCGCTCAACGACTGGGGCCTGCGCGGCTCGGTCGTGATCACCGGCGGGCTCTTCGCCCTGCTGCCCGGGCGGGCCCTGGTCGCCGCCGTCCAGGACGGCCTGACCGGCTTCTACATCACCGCCGCCGCCCGGCTGCTCGAAGTGATCTACCTGGTCGCGGGCATCGTCATCGGCGTGATGCTGATCCTCTACCTCGGCGTCGGCTTCGAGGCGAAGCTCAAACCGGACGAGAGCCTGGTCGGCGTCAACTACCCGCCGGTCCAGATGATCGCCGCGCTGGTGCTGACGCTCGCCTTCGCGATGCTGCTCCAGACCGACCGCCGCTCGCTCGCCCTGGTCACCCTGAACAGCGGCATCGGCTGGGCCAGCTACGGCGTGCTGGCCTACAACGCGGGGCTCTCCCCGATCGTCGCCACCGGGGTGGCGGCCGGCCTGGTCGGCCTCTTCGGCCAGCTGATGGCCCGTTACCGCTACGGCTCCGCGCTGCCCTACGTGACCGCCGCGATCGGCCCGCTGATGCCCGGTTCGGCGCTCTACCTCGGCATGCTCTCCTTCGCCCAGGGCCACGCCAGCGCCGGGCTGGTCTCGGTCAGCCGCGCCGCCGCGATCGCGATGGCGCTGGCGATCGGCGTGAACCTCGGTGGCGAGGTCGCCCGCCTCTTCATGAAGCTCCCGGGCGGCGCCGAGCGTCCGTCGCTGTACCCGGCCGTCCCACGGCGGGCGGCCAAGCGCACTCGGGGCTTCTGACCGCGCGTTGGACCGCTGTTGGCCCCCGGGTCATGTCGCGGCAGGCAGGACGCAGTACCAGGAACGAAGGTAAGACCCATGACCACACTGCTGGACGGCTACCGCGCGCACATCGTCGCGGCGCACAAGCAACCGCTGTTCCTGCTGCTGGTCGGGTTCATCACCTCGTTCGTCTTCATCCGGGTCAGCGTGCGGATGATCCGGGCCCAGGTGCGCTGGTGGCCGGGCAACGTCACCCCCGGTGGCCTGCACATCCACCACATGGTGTTCGGTCTGGGCTTTCTGCTGGTCGGCGGCGTCGGGGTGTTCGCGACCTACGGCGGGCACCCGTGGATCGACCTGTTCGGGCTGCTCTTCGGCATCGGTTGCGGTCTGGTGCTGGACGAGTTCGCGCTGATCCTGCACCTGGACGACGTCTACTGGAGCGAACAGGGCCGCAAGTCGGTGGACGCGGTGATCTTCGGCATCCTGTTCACCGCGCTGCTGCTCACCGGGTACGTGCCGCTCGGTGTGGTGCCGAGCCAGGAGACCAGGTGGGGCCTGGTCGCGGTGATCTCGGTGAACGCGCTGGTCTCGGTGGTCACCCTGCTCAAGGGCAAGATGTGGACGGGGCTGCTCGGCATCATGGTGCCCGGCCTCTCCTGGATCGGCGCGATCCGGCTGGCCCGCCCCAGCAGCCCCTGGGCACGCTGGCGCTACGCCACGCGCCCCCGCCGCCGGGCGCGTGCGCTCCGGCGCGAGCGACTGCTGCACGGGCGCGCCGACCGGGCCCGTACCTGGCTCTTCGACCTGATCGCCGGCGCCCCCGACAAGGTCCCGGCCCACCACCCCGCCGCCCAGCGGGTGGCCGAGCGGATGGCCGCCCGGGCCAGCGCCCACCTCGACGCGCACGCCGCCCGCTCGCTGGCCCGCCGCTCCGCCCGGCTCGCCGACCGCCGCTCGGCGGCGGCCGCCGGGCCCGGTGCCGCGCCGGCCGGGGGATACCCGCAGGCCGCGCCGGCCGACCCCCGATCCGCGTACGAACTCGGCCAGCAGCGGCGGGCGGAGCAGCGCCGCCGGACGGTCCGGGCCGGCCGCAACCGCACCTACGCGCTGCGTCCGACCGGTCTGGAGCCCCGGCCCGACCGCCACCCCCGGCTGCGGACGCACACCCCCCGGATCCACCGGTAGGCCGTCCACCCGGTACTCCCGGCCGAAGTTGACGTTCAGTCGGATCCGTCGGTCGGTCACCCGCCCGGCGGCGCAGGGCTGGTGGGGGCGGACCGAGCGGTCTGAGAATAATGCGAAGAGTGATGGGCCTGTCACGCGATGAGATGTTCTTCGGGGGATCGCCGGTCTCCCGGGCCCGTTCAGACCCGCTCAGACCCTGTCAGGCCTTGTCAGACCCGATCAGATCTCGTCAGCCCCGTCGGACCCCCGCTCGTCCCGTTCGTCCCGCTCGATCCGTCGGGGCCGGTGGCGGCGCGGCGTCCGACCAGTGAGAAGGATGTCCCGTGGCGCGCAGGCTCCTGCCGACCCTCCTGTTCTCCCTCGCCGCCCTCCTGGGGCTGCTCCCCGCCGCGGCGGCGGCACCGGCGGACCCGGAGCCGGCCCCGGCCGGCGCCCACGCCGACGAGGCGTACCCGTCCACCGAGGACATCGACCGCTCCCGCGCCGAGGCCGACCGCCGGGCCGACTCGGTCGGCACCATCGAAGCCGGCCTCACCGCCGCCAGGACGGCGCTGGAACGGGCCGGCCGGGTCGCGGAACAGGCCGTCGAGGCCTACAACGGCGCACAGCTCGCGCTCACCAGAGCCCGCGCCGAGGAGGCCGCCGCCGCCGGGCGGGCCGCCGCCGCCGAGGCCGAGCGGGCCGCCGCCGTCGAGGACGCCGCCCAGCTGGCCGCCGAAACGTATCGCCAGGGCGCCGGCGCCGAGCTCTCCGCCCTCAACGCCCTGTTCGGCGCGCACGGCCCGCGCGAGGCCGGGGACCGCGCCGCGGTGGTCGGCGTCGCCAGCGACCGCACCCGGCAGATCCTGGACGCCGCGACCTCCACGGCCGCCTCCGCCGCCCGCGCCTCGGCCGCCGCCCGCGCCGCCGCCGAGGCCGCCGGGCAGGCCGCCGCCGAGGTCGGCGCCGCCAGGGAACGCGCCGAGGCCCGGCTGGCCGACCAGCAGACCGAGGTCGGCGCCATCGGACAGCGCCGCGAGCAGCTGCTCGCCGAACTGGCCGCCACCCGGAACACCACGGTCGAGCTGGAGCGGCAGCGGCGCGAGGCCCTGGAGGTCATCGCCGCCCGTGAGGCCGAGGCCGCCGCCCGCGCGGCCGCCGAGCAGGCCGCCGCCGAAGAGGCCGCCGCGGAGCAGGTCGCCGTCGCGGCCGCGGCCGCCGCAGCAGCGGACGTGAAAGCCTCCAAGGCGGCCCCGCTCCCGGAGGCCGCCCCGTCCCCGGACGTCCGGCCGTGGTCCGCCGAGGCCGCGTCCGCCGCCGTCGCCTTCGCCCGCTCCAAGATCGGGCTGCCCTACATCTGGGGCGGCGAGGGCCCCGACGGCTACGACTGCTCCGGGCTGACCATGATGGCCTGGCGCCAGGGCGGCAAGCAGCTCAACCACTTCGCCGCCGACCAGTACGCCCAGAGCAGCCGGGTCGGCTACTCCCAGCTCCGCCCCGGCGACCTCGTCTTCTGGACCGACACCGGCCGCGCCGCCGACATCCACCACGTCGGCCTCTACATCGGCGACGACCAGATGATCGAGGCACCCCGCCCCGGCCGGGCGGTCAAGCAGGCCAGCCTCTGGATCATGGGCACCCCGGACTTCTACGCCCGCCCGTAGCGGGCCGGGCCTCCGGCCGCCAGGTGGCGGTGCGTCATCTCCTGTGGTGGCGGCCGGTGGTCCGTGCCGAAATAAATGAGATGCCGCCGTCGCGGGCCGGTCGTACGGTGGCTCAATGGGCAACGAAGTGAACGGCGAGTCCCGTGACCCGGGCCGTGGCCGGCTGAAGGAGACCGTCGACACCGTGGGCGGCGTCGAGATCCGTGCGATCGCCGAGGACGAGATCGCCGCGTGGGACCGGGCGCTCGCCCTGGGGTTCCTGCGCTCGCACGTGGAGAGCGCGGCCGACTTCCGGCGGCTGCAGTACGAGCCGGGGCGGGTGCTCGCGGCCGTGGACGACGGCCGGCACGTTGCCACGTTCCGGAGTTTCGACGTCGAGCTGACCGTTCCCGGCGGGGCCACCGTCCAGGCGGACGCCGTCACCGCCGTCACCGTGTCCGCCACCCATCGCCGGCGCGGTCTGCTCAGCCGGATGATGTCGCACGACCTGGCGGCGGCCCGCGAGCGCGGCTCGGCGGTCGCCATCCTGATCGCGGCCGAGTACAACATCTACGGCCGGTTCGGCTTCGGCCCGGCCACCCGCGGCCACGGCTGGAACATCGACCTGCTGCGCACCCGCGGCCTGCGCGAGGGCCTGCCCACCGTCCCCGGCGGGCGGATCGACTTCGTCGGCATGGAGGAGCTGCGCAAGGTCGGCCCCGAACTGCACGACCGCTGGCGGCTCACCCAGCCCGGCGCGATCGCCCGTGACGACATCTGGTGGAAGCGCACGACCGGCGAGACCAAGGTGCCCGGCTTCGACTGGAAGGAGCCCTTCGCCGCCGTCCACCGGAACGCCGAGGGCACCGCCACCGGCCTGGTCGTCTACCGGGTCGACGACAGCTGGGACGGCAGCTACCCGAACTGCACCCTCACCGTGGCCGACTTCCTCGCCCTCGACCGGGGTGCCGCTGCCGAGCTGTGGCGGTTCGTCCTCTCCGTCGACTGGGTGCGCAAGGTCGTCGCGGAGAACATCGGCGTGGACGACCCGCTGCCGCTGCTGCTCAGCGACCCGCGCGCCGCCACCCCGTACGTGGACAACGCCGACTTCACCTGGCTGCGGGTGCTCGACGTCGAGGCCGCCTTCAACGCCCGCACCTACGGCGCGCCGGGCCGGGTCGTGCTGGAGGTCGAGGACCGGGACGGCTATACGGCCGGGCGCTGGGCCATCGAGGTCGCCGCCGACGGCACCGGCCGCTGCACCCGCACCTCCGACGAGGCGGACCTCGCGCTGGACGCCTCCGCGCTCGGCTCGCTCTACCTGGGCGGCGAGACCGCCCCGAGGCTGGCCGCCGCGGGCCTGGTCACCGCGCTGCGCCCGGGCGCGGCCGCCGCCGCGGACCTCCTGCTGCGTACCCCACTGGCCGCCTGGAACCCGGACAATTTCTGAGCGGCGCACCCCTGGTGGGCTTCGGCCGGTCCGCCGCGGCCGTCGTGCGGGCAACCGCCGACGGCCGGGCGGGCCGGCCGTCGGCATGACCGGCCCGGTGGCCCGGATCCCGCTCCCGCCTCCGGTCCCGTCGGGAGCGGGCGCCTTTCCGGGAGCGGGCGCCTGATGGTGGCTCCGGGCCTACTTGGCGGCCGTCTTCCCGATGGTGGGGAGGATGAAGTCCTGGATCAGGCCCTTGGCGTCGCGGACGATCGGGCGGAACACCCGGTAGCGCGAGAGGTTGATGATCCGGGCGACCATCGGGGTCGAGCGGCGGACGTACTCGCGGGTGCGCTCGGTGTCCGGGGTGCGGTCGAAGACCCAGTAGAGGACGACGATCATCAGGTTGAGCCAGAGCAGGTCGGGCAGCAGCTCGGCCAGTTCGGCGTCCAGCTTGGGGGCGAGTTCCGACCCGGTCAGCACCTCGCGGAACAGCTCCACGGCGGTGGCCCTGGCCGGGTGGGACTCGTTGGAGAACGGGCTCAGCGCGCTGTTCGGGTCGGCCGCCGTGCGGAAGAACTGGGCGGCGAACTCGTGGTACGGCGCCGCGCAGTCGAGCCAGGAGCTCACGGCGATCTCCAGACGCTCCGTGAAGTCCTTGGTGCCGGCCAGCCGTCGGCGGGCGTCGGCGGCGTGCTCGTACGTCATCCGGTCGTAGAACCCCTGGATGAGGAATTCCTTCGACGAGAAGTAGTAGTAGGCGTTGCCGACCGAGACACCGGCCTCGGCGGCGATGGCGCGCATGGTGGTCTTGTCGTAGCCGCGCTCCTGGAAGAGCCGCATGGCGGTCTCCAGGATCAGCGCCCGGGTCTGCTCGCTCTTGTCGGTCTTCGGCTGGGCACGGCTGCCACGCGATTCGGCGGGCGGTGCCGCCGGGGGCGCCGCCGGTGCCTCTACCTGCGTCCCGTCCGCACCACGCGTACCGTTCGCGGCGCTCGTGCTGCCCGTACCGTTCGTCGCTGCCAGGTCGTCCACGGATCCGAGCCTAGCCGGATCGCTCAGTTCCAGCCGGTGTCGTGGCGTACGGCACCGGATGCCCCCTCCGCATCCGGTGCCGTCGCCTCGCCCCCGCTTATTTCGAACGCGTTCAAAAGCATGGCACGACTGTAGAGGTAAGCGTTGAACATGTTCAACCCGGGGTGTGTGGGAGGCTCGTCACATGACCGCATCCGATGACCGCGCCACGACGACTCCGGCCGTCGGGGCGACGGCCGCCACGGGCTCCCCGGCCTCGGCCACCACGATCCGGCGGGGCACCGCGCACGATGCCGGGACCGTCGCCGAGTTGCACAGCCTCAGCTGGCGTACCGCGTACACCGGCATCGTCCCGGAGGAGGCGCTCGGCGACGGGCTGCCCGCCGAGCGGCACGAGGTCTGGTCGCTGCGGCTGGCCGTCGACTACGGCGAACCGGCCAACACCCCGGAGCTGCTGATCGCCGAACAGGCCGGTGCCGCCGTCGGGTTCGCCTATCTCGTCCCGCAGCCGGACGGCCGCGTGCTGCTCGACAACCTGCACGTCCGGCCCGGCCGCACCGGCGGCGGCATCGGCCGCGCCCTGCTGGACACGGCGCGCGCGCACGTCGCGCGGCGGCACCCCGGCGCCGACCTCTACCTGGAGGTCCTGTGTGCCAACACCCGGGCGGTCGCCTTCTACGAACGCGAGGGTGGTCGCCGGACGGCGCAGCGGGAGGGCGTCTTCCCCGGTGGCCATGTGCTGCCGGAGTACGAGTACACCTGGCCGGCCGCCGGCTGAGACCGGCCGCCGGTCAGTCGTGGTCGTAGACCGTCACCGGCACCCCCCGATCCACCAGCCGGACCGTCACCAGCGGCTCGACCCGCTCCCAGCGCCCGCCCGCCAGACCGCAGCCGATCCGCGGCATGTGGACGGACGCGCCGAGCGCCAGCGCCTGCCCGGCCAGCGCCGTCAGCGCGGTGTCGATCGCCTCGTACCGGACCGGCACGCCCGTCGACCGGGCCGTCCGGATGCCGCGCTGGCCGACCATGTTCGCCACCCAGACGTACGGTTCGACCCGCACCAGCTGGACGGCACCCAGCCCGAAGTCGTTGCCCGCGCGCTCCCGGTGCCAGCGCCGGAACGCGGCCTCCGGCTCCGGCCAGCGCCGGGACAGCGCCAGCACGAACCCCTTGCCCCAGCCGCCGAGGTCGTTGCAGACGTGCGCGATCACCTTCACGCCCTTGGCCTGGGGCGCGGTGGCATCGCCGCGGACGTAACGGATGGTCGTCGCTTCCATGCCCCGACGCTAGGGCTTGTCTGACAATTCCCGCCGCGCGCACGGCGCCGGGCATCCCGCCTGGACGCACCGCCGAATCGGCCGAGTACGTCCAGTACGAGGCCGCTCCGGCGGCACGCCCAGCCGGGCGCCCAACGCCGCGCGCTGATGCGACGCGAACTGTCAGACAAGCCCTAGCCCGCAGTACCGACAGTCCGTTCGGAATTTCCGGCCGCGTTCCCGGCCGCGTTCCCGGCGGCAGGCGGCCGGTCCGGGCCCCGCAGGTGGCGGCGGCCGGACAGTGCGATCAGCAGGGCGAGGGCGGCGGCGCCGGCGGGCAGCCAGTAGCCGGTGCCGGGGGCGGCGTGCTCGGCGACCGCCCCGGCGAGGGCCGCACCGGCCGAGATGCCGACCACGATGCCGGACACCGCCACCGCCATGCCCTCGTTCAGCCTCCGCCGCGGCAGCAGCTCCTGGACCAGCGTCATGCCGGTCACCATGGTCGGCGCGGTGCCCGTCCCGGCCGCGAACAGCGCGACCCCGAGCGTGCCGAGCCCGGCCCCACCCAGCCCGGCGGCCAGCGGCAGGAGCAGCAGACCGGCCATCGCCCCGGTGCCCAGCAGGAAACGGACGCCCGGTGCCCGGCGCGGCCGCAGCAGTCCGAAGGCCAGCCCCGCCGCGCACGAGCCGGCCGCGACCAGTGCCAGCAGCCCGCCCGCCACCGGCTTGTGGCCGAGCGCGTCGGCGTACGCCACGGTGGTGATCTCCATCGAGCCGAAGACCATGCCGGTGGCGAGGAAGGTCAGCAGCAGCACCCGCAGGCCGGGCACCCGCAGCGGTGAGCCGTGGCGTTCGCGCGACGGGCGCTCCGCGACCGGCGGTTCGGTCCGCCGCTGGGCCGCGAAGAGCAGGGCGCCGGTGGTGCCGAGCACACCGGCGGTGACCATCCCGGCCTCCGGGGCCAGCGTGGTGCTGAGCGTCATCGCGAGCACCGGCCCGGCCATGAAGCAGAGTTCGTCCAGCGCCTGCTCGAAGGAGTTGGCCAGGTGCCGGGCCGCCGGGTCGTCCCGGTACAGCTGCGCCCAGCGGGCCCGCGCCATGCCACCCAGGTTCGGCGCCGCCGCGCACGCCGCCCAGCAGGCGTACAGCGTCCAGTCGGGAGCCCCGAGCCGGACGCAGAGCAGCAGGCCGGCGAACGGGACGGCGTTGTACAGCGTCGCCGGGACGGCGACCCGCGCCTGCCCGTACCGGTCCACCAGCCAGCCGAGCAGCGGCATGCCGATCGCCCCGGTGACCAGTCCGGCCGCCGCGACGGTGCCCGCCAGCGCGTAGGACCCGCGCCGTTCGGCGAGCAGGACCACCAGCGAGACGCCGGTCATCGACATCGCGAGCCGGCCGAGGAGCCCGGCCAGGGTGAAGGCGGCGGTGCCGGGGGCGGCGAACAGGCGTCGGTAGGAGGCGAACAGGGCGGGGGCGCGCGCGGGCATGGGGCTCCAGGGCAGAGAGGTCCCGGCGGCGGGGGTTTCCGGGGGAGCCCTCAGCTTCGCGGGGCGGACCGGCGCCCGTCCAACACCTGTTTCGCCGGACTCACAACACCCTGTTGTTAATCTGCCGCCATGCCCCGTGACCTGCACCCCCGCCTGCTCCGAGGCTTCGTCGCGACCGCCGAGACGCTGCACTTCGGCCGGGCCGCCGAGCGGCTGCACGTCGCCCAGCAGGCGCTCAGCCGGGACATCCGCGCGCTGGAGCGGCTGCTCGGCGACGCGCTCTTCACCCGGACCACCCGCAGCGTCGAGCTCACCCCGGCGGGGCTGCGGCTGCTGCCGAAGGCGCGCCGGCTGCTGGCCCTGCACGACGAGATCGTCACGGACGCCGCGCACCGTCCGCTGCTGCTGGACCTCAACAGCGACGTCACCGGACCGGACCTGACGGCCTGCCGGGTGCTCGAACGGGCCCGGGCCGCCTGGCCGGAGGGTGAGATCCTGGCGCGCTTCCTCGGCGGACTCGCGGCGGCCGCCGGCGAGCTGCTGACGCACCGGCTGGATGTCTCGTTCGGCCGATTCGCCGGCCTGTCGACCGGTCTGCGTTCCCAACTCGCCCAGGTGCCGGTTCGGTTGGAGCCGATCTCGGTGATGATGGCGGTCGGCCACCCGCTGGCCGGCCGGTCGGTGCTGCGCCTCGCCGAGCTGGCCGGTCACCCGGTGGACGTCTGCGCCGGCAATCCGGCCACCACGGAGTGGGCGGACCTCGGCGCCCGGCTGCTGGCCGAGCACGGCCTGGTGGCCGCCGCGCCGTACGTCCCGCCGGTCGGCGTGGACGAGACCGCCCGCTACCTCGCCCGGCACGGCGATCCGATGCTGACCACCACGGGCGGCCCGCTGATCCCCGGTGTGGTGAACGTGCCGCTGGTCGAGCCGGTGCCGCTCAGCCTGGTGAGCCTGGTGCACCGCCCCGACCTGCGTCACCCCGGGCTGACCGCACTGGCCGCCGCGGCCGCCGAACTCGGCTCCCGCGAAGGCTGGTTGCATCGCCCGCCGGGCAGCTGGCTGCCGACGGCCGACGCCGGGCTGGTGGCGCGGGCCTGAGCGATCGGAAGTCTCCCGCCCCGGGCGGAATGGCCCGCCGCCCGGCCGTTGTTGAGGCCGGAGACGAACCCGCCCCTGCCGTTCGGGGGTCGGCAGGGGCGGGGCGTGCGGGTACGTGTTGCGGCGGCGCGGTGGTGAAGCGCCGCGGAGGCGAAGCGGTGCGGTGGCCGTGGTCGGCCGGTTCAGGCCGCCTTGACGGCGGAGATGTCGAAGCTGAGCTTCACCTTCTCGCCGATCAGCACGCCGCCGGTCTCCAGCGCGGCGTTGTAGGTCAGGCCCCAGTCGGTGCGGTCCAGGACGGCGGTGCCCTCGAAGCCGACCCGCTCGGCGCCGTAGGCGTCGGTGGCGCTGCCGGTGTAGTCCAGGTCCAGGACGATCGGGCGGGTGGTGCCCTTGATGGTCAGCTCGCCGGTCAGCCGGTACGAGTCGCCGCGCAGCCGCTCGGCGGAGGTGCTGCGGAAGCGGATCTCGGGGTGGGTCTCGGCGGCGAAGAAGTCGCCGGTGCGCAGGTGTTCGTCGCGCTGCGTCTGGTTGGTGTCGATGCTCGCGACCTTGATCACCAGCTCGGCGGTGGAGTTGCCCGGGGTGGTGCCGTCCAGGTGGAGCTTGCCGTCGTACTCGGTGAAGCGGCCCTTGACGTTGGTGACCATCGCGTGCCGGACCGAGAAGCCGACCTCGCTGTGCGTGGTGTCGATCGCCCAGTCGCCGGTGAGGTGGCCGAGGTCCGGGCCGGCGGGGGCCTTGACGGCGGTGACGGTGGTGGCGGTGTTCTTGGTGCGGTTGAAAAGGCCCATGGCTCCTCCTCGGGTTCGAAGCCATTTGTTTAGGCTTCAACTTGTTGGCTTCAGCCTAGGGCAGTTTCGTTCAAAGTTCAACCATGCTGTCCGGGTGATTCCCGGAGTCGGCGCCCGCGCCCGGCCGGCCTCTCGTCGGTGGCGCTTTCCGCTTCGGGGGGCCGAGGCGTCGGCGAACCAGGCCAGTTCCTGTCCGCATTGAGCGCAGGGCCGCCGGATAGTCTTCGAACGTCGGTTCCGCAGACCCCGGGAGGGCCCCGCCCATGTTCGTGCTGCACGCGCTCTGGCGGGCGGACGGGCAGCTGGCGCTCTGGGCCGAGGATGCCCGGGCCTATCCCGCCGCGACGGCGGGTGACGCGCCCGCCGACCGGCCGTCCCCGCGCGCCCACCCGTACGCCTGCCCGGCCGCGGAGGTGGCCGCCCTGCTCGGCGGGATCGGCCCCGGCCTCGGCTGGCTGGCCGGACAGGCCCCCGAGCGGTGGGCCACCTTGCTGCTGCCCGCCGTCGGCGGCCGGCCGGCCCCCTCGCCCGACCTGCCGGTCACCCCCGTGCGCGGCGGCGCGGTCCTGCTGCCGTGGCGGGTGCCCGCCCTGCTGTTCGACGCGGCGGCGGCGGCCCAGCTGCTCGGGGAGGTGTTCGACCCGCACTGGGCCGTGACCGGCGCCGAACTCCCCGGTGCCGGGACCGTCGAGGTCACCTACGGCCCCTCGCTGCGCTGGCTCACCGCCGTGCACGACCTCGCCTGGCGCGTGGTCGGGCGAGGCCGGGTGCTGCCGGTGGCCGTCCTGGAGGGCGGCGTGCCGTCCGCCCGCTGGCGGCCGGACCCGGGGCCGGCCGAACGCCGGGAGGCCGCCGCGCTGGCGGCCGGCTGCCCGCCGGTCTGCCGGGGCGAGTGGCCCGCCGACCCCGGCGCTGCAGCCCTCGCCGCTTGGGCTGTTCCCGCCGCCCCCGCCGATCCCGTCCATGTGCCGGGGCGCAGCGGGGAGGCGCTGGTGGAGGCCGTTCTGGCCGCCCTGGTGGACGCCGAGGCCCGCGCCGTGCTCGCCGCCGAGCCCCCACTGCTGAAGCCCGCCGGTGTCGCCCGCCCGGGGGCGGCTGAGCGCTGGCTCGCCGCCCTGGCGGCCCCGGACGGGCGCCTCGCCCCGGAGGGCGGTCCTGTCCCCGGCGCCGGACCGGTCCCGGCCGACCTGGCCGACCTGGCCGAGCCGCCGGAGTTCGCCGAACTCCGGCGCCGGATCGCCGCCTGGTACGCCGCCGCCGAGCCCGCCTCAGCCGAACTGCGCCTCTGCTTCCGGCTGGTGGAACCGCTCGGCCCTGACCCGGACGACCCGGAAGGGCGGCCGTCCGACGACCACTGGCGGGTCGAGTTCCTGCTCCAGGCCGTCGACGAGCCCTCGCTGCTCGTCCGGGCCGCCGACCTGCACGAGGGCGGTGCCGCGCTGGCCGCGCTGGCCCGCAAGGCGGACGACCCGGCGGAGGTGCTCGCCGCCGAACTGGCCCGGGCCGCCCACCGCTGGCCCGCACTGGACGGGCTGCGCCACCGCGCCCGTCCGGCCGCGCTCCCCCTCGGCCGGGCCGGTGCGCTGGACTTCCTGCGCGACGCCGCGCCCGCGCTCGCCGAGGCCGGCTTCGGCGTCCTGCTGCCCGCCTGGTGGCGCCGCCGCCCCCGGCTCGGGCTCGCCCTGCAGGTCACCACGGTCCCGGCCCCCGGTTCGCTCGCCGTCGCCAGCCAGGTGGACCGGGACGCGGTGGTCGCCTTCCGCTGGCAGGCGGCGCTCGGCGACGGCGGTGACCCGCTCAGCGAGGCGGAGCTCGCCGACCTCGCCGCCGCCAAGCAGGGCCTGGTCCGGGTGCGTGGCAAGTGGGTCGAGGCCGACCCCGCGCAGATCGCCGCCGCGCTCTCCTTCCTCGCCCACCGGCGCGACGGGGTGATGTCCGCCGGCCACGTCCTGCGTACGGCGCTCGACCCCGATGCCATGGTGGCCGGTCTGCCGGTCACCGCCGTCAGGGTGGACGGCCCGCTCGGCGAACTGCTCGCCGGCCGCGCCGTCCCGGCCCCCGTGCCCGCCCTCCCCGCGGGCTTCCGTGCCGTCCTCCGCCCTTATCAGGAGCGGGGGCTGGCCTGGCTGAGCGGGCTGGCCGGCCTCGGTCTCGGCGCCGTCCTGGCCGACGACATGGGCCTCGGCAAGACCGTCCAGACCCTCGCCCTGCTGGCCGCCGAGCGGGCCCGGGGCGTCACCGGCCCGACCCTGCTGGTCTGCCCGATGTCCCTGGTCGGCAACTGGCAGCGCGAGACCGAGCGCTTCGCACCGGGACTGCGACTGCACGTCCACCACGGCTCGGGCCGGCTCGGCGAGGACGAACTGGCCGCCGCCGTGAGCGGGGTGGACCTGGTCATCACCACCTACGGCCTGGTCCAGCGCGACCTCGCCGCGCTGCGGGCGATCCGCTGGCGGCGGGTGGTCGCGGACGAGGCGCAGCACATCAAGAACCTCGGCACCGCGCAGTCCCGGGCGATTCGCTCGCTGCCCGTCACCGTCCACCGGATCGCCCTCACCGGCACCCCGGTGGAGAACCGCCTCGCGGAACTGCACGCCGTGCTGGACTTCGCCAACCCCGGACTGCTCGGCTCGGCCGAGCGTTTCAAGGAGCGCTACGCGATCCCGGTCGAGCTGCACCGCAACCCGGACCTCACCGCCGAACTCCAGCGCCGGACCGGGCCGTTCGTCCTGCGCAGGCTCAAGTCCGACCCGGCGGTGGCGGCCGAACTGCCCGCCAAGCAGGAGATGACCGTCTGGTGCAACCTCACCGCCGAACAGGCCGGCCTCTACCAGGCGGTGGTGGCCGACCTGTTGCAGCGGGTGCAGGGCATCAAGGGGGTGCAGCGGCGCGGCACCGTCCTGGCGTCCATCGGCAAGCTCAAGCAGGTCTGCAACCATCCGGCCCAACTGCTGCACGACGGCTCGGCGCTGGGGGAGCGGTCGGGCAAGGTGGCCCGGCTCGCGGAGCTGCTGACGGAGGCGCTGGCCGAAGGGGACCGCGTTCTGGTCTTCACCCAGTACGCGGAGTTCGGCGCGATGCTCCAGCCCTATCTGACCCGGCGGCTCGGCGAGGAGGTGCTCTATCTGCACGGCGGGGTCTCCCGGGCGCGCCGCGAGGAGATGGTGGCGCGCTTCCAGTCGCCGGACGGGCCAAGGGTGTTCCTGCTCTCGCTGCGGGCCGGCGGCACCGGCCTCAACCTGACCGCCGCCAACCAGGTGGTCCACCTCGACCGCTGGTGGAACCCGGCGGTCGAGGAACAGGCCACCGACCGCGCGTTCCGGATCGGCCAGCGCCGCGACGTCCAGGTCCGCCGGCTGGTCTGCGTGGGAACGGTCGAGGAGCGGATCGACGAACTGCTGGCGGCCAAGCGGGCGTTGGCCGAGGCGGTGGTGGGGGAGGGCGAGCAGTGGCTCACCGAGCTGCCCGCCGACGCACTGCGCGAACTGGTCGCGCTCTCCCGTGACGCGGTGGCCGAGGAGGAGGACCGATGACCGGGCAGCACCCGTCCGGGCACCAGCCGGAGCACGGACCGGACCGCGAGTCGACGCGTGAGCCGGAGCGGGGACAGGCGGCGCCCACGACCGTCGCCGACTACTGGCGCGGTGACTTCACCCTGCGCGCCGAGGCGGTCGAGGACCGGATCGAACCCTCGCTGAGCCGCCTCGGCCCGTCCGGGATCACCGTCCGCGGCCGGGACCTCGCCACCCTGCTCGCCCCGGCGTACGACGCCTTCCGGGCCTGACCCCGCCGCCCGATGTCACAGACCGGGGCCCTGTCCGGTCCTCGTGATGGCCCCCGCCCGGTCGACGGCGTGGCGGCGTGACGGCGTGGCGGTGTGGCGGTGTCCGGGTTCGGCGAGGCGGACGGCGGCGGCCGGATCACCGGGATCCGGGCCCTGCGCGACCCCGGCAGCCCACCCACCGCTGCGGCCCGCGCTCCGCTCCCTACGGCGGATCCCACGGCCGGTCCCGGCCGGCGTTGACCCTCGACCTGGTCGAGACGGCAGAGTCGGCGGCATGGAGAGCGACCTGCGCAGCATCGGCGCACTGGCCCGCGACAGCGGTCTCAGCGTCAGCACCCTGCGCTTCTACGACGGCGCCGACGTGCTCACCCCGGCCTGGGTGGACCCGCAGACCGGCTATCGCTGGTACCGGCCCCGGCAGCTCGCCGACGCCCGGCTGCTCTGCCGGCTGCGGCGGGTCGGTCTGCCGCTGGCCGGCATCCGGGCGGTGCTCGGCGCCGATTCCGGCTCCGGCGCCGCCCACCGGGTGGTGGACGCACACCTGCGCAGGCTGGAGGACGGCCTCGCCGACGCCCGCCGCGAGCTCTCCCTGATCCGAGCGCTGATCGACCAGAGGGAGAACCCCGTGACCACCACACCCACCGAACTCCGCTTCACCGTCCCGGCCGGTGAGCTGGCCGCCGCGCTGGACGCGGTCCGCTTCGCGGTCGGCGGCGATCCCGAACTGCCGGTCCTGGCCGGCGTGCTGTTCGACCTGGACGGTGCACTGCTGCGCCTGGTCGCCACCGACCGGTACCGGATGGCGCTCGCCGAGGTCCCGGTGCGGGGCGCGTCCCCGGCCGAAGAGGCGGCGACCGAGGGTCTTCCGGCCGGCGCGATCGTTCCGACCGCCCTGGTGGACGGCATCCGCGCGCTGCTCGGCGCGGGTGGCGAGGAGGCGGAGCTGACCCTGGGCGGCGGCCTGGTCCGGGTCGAGACCGGCGGGCACCGCATCGAGGGTGCCACCCCGGACCACGACTACCCCGACTACCGGTCGCTGATCCGCCTCGACCCCGTCCACCGGGTCGGCCTGCCCGCCGCCGAACTGCGCGGCGCCGTCGAGTCCGGCGCCACCCGGACCCTGCCCTCCGGGCCGCACGGGGCCGCCTGCGAGGTCACCGTCCTCGCCCTCGGCCAGGACGGACGGCTCACCGTCGCCCCGGCCGACACCGCCGCCGCACCCGGCGAGGTCCGGGTGGCCGTCAACCGCGACTTCCTGCTGGAGGCGCTCCGGGCCGCCGGCCGACCCGAGCAGCTCGTCCTCGAACTGACCGGTCCGATCGCCCCGTTGGCCATCCGCTCGGCGGACCGGGACGGCACCTTCTCCATCCTGATGCCGATCCGGGTCCCCGACCTCGGGTGATCCGCCGGGCGCGGTCCCGCCCTCCCCGGCCCGGCCCCACCGGAAGCACCGGGGGCCACTGCGCCCTGCGGCGACCTGTCCAGCGGATCTTCCGGGGCCCAGCGCGTCGGCGGGGACGGTGGTGCGCAGCTGGGCGAACTGCGCCGGCCCGGCGCGTTTGCTGTTGTTAGCACCCTGCTTGCACATGCAAGCAGGGTGGGGCAGGGTGGTCGCATGGCCTCACTGAATGTCGGCTCGTTGGGCGAGTACATCCGCGAGCAGCGGCGAAATGCGCAGTACTCGTTGCGGCAGTTGGCGGAGGCCGCCGGCGTGTCCAACCCCTACCTCAGCCAGATCGAGCGAGGGTTGCGCAAGCCGAGCGCGGAGATCCTGCAGCAGATCGCGAAGGCGCTGCGGATCTCGGCGGAGACGCTGTACGTCCAGGCCGGGATTCTGGAGGAGCGGCGGGACGAGGGCCTGGAGCTTCGGGCCTCGATCCTGGCCGATCCGCTGATCAACGAGCGGCAGAAGCAGGCGCTGCTCGCGGTCTACGACGCTTTCCTCAAGGAGAACGCCGCTCATCAGGGCGCGGTCTCCGACGGCCCGGAAACCGGTGGCCCGCAGGCCGACGGTTCGAAGGCCGATCGCCTCGGGACCGCAGGTCCCACGACCGATGGCCCGAAAACCGTCGGCCCAGCAACCTAGACACCGGGAGGACCGGTCATGCCGATCACTGACGAGATCAAGAAGACCCTGAGCGACCCGACCCCGCTCTACGCCCTGGCCGGCGCGGGAGACCTCGCCTACGAGAAGCTGCGCGAGGTCCCGGGGAAGGTCGAGGCGATCGCCGCGGACCGCAGGGGCACGCAGGAGAAGGCCACGGTCAAGCTCCAGGAGGCGCAGGCCAGGCTGGTCGAGGCGCAGGCGAAGGTCGCGGGTACCGTGACCACCCTGCCCACCGACCTCAAGGTGCTCCAGGAGAAGGCACAGACCTTCGCCCTCCAGCAGGTGGGCCGGGCGGTCGAGCTGGCGGTGAAGGCCAAGGAGACGTACGACGAGCTGGCCGAGCGCGGCAAGGGCGTGGTGGACCGGGGCCGTCCGGGTGGCGCGGACGCGCTCACCGAGCCGGCGCGGGACCAGCAGCCGGAGCGGGCGGAGACCGAGCAGGAGCCGGTCGAGGCCGGACTGGTCGAGGCCGAACTGGTCGAGGCAGAGCTGGTCGAGGACGGTGCGCCGGCCGGGGCCGCCGAGGAGTCCGGGCCGAAGAAGGGCCCCCGCGCCCGGAAGAGCAGCGGGGCGGCCGAGTAGCCGCTCCGGCCCGGACCGGTCGAAGGCCGGTCGCGGAGCAGTGGTCCGGGGCACATCCGGTGGCCCCGGGACGTTGACACCTCGGCGGACGGTTCACCGTGCCAGGATGGGTGGGACCGGGACGCCGGAGCCGAGACACAGAGGAGACCGTGATGGGCGGAGTGGGTCAGATCCTGGACTTGGCTTACCTGAATCCGTTCTGGTGGCTGGCCGTGGCGATTCTGGGCTTCAAGCTCTTCGCACTGATCGACGCGGCCGCCCGCCCGGAGGACGCCTACCGGGCGGCGGACAAGAAGACCAAGCCGTTCTGGTTGGCGATCCTGGGGATCGCCTTCGGTCTCGATCTGCTGTTCGGGGCGAACTTCCTGACCAGCTTCCTGACCCTGGGCGGCCTGGTCGCCGCGATCGTCTACATGGTCGACGTGCGCCCGGCGATCCGGGAGCTGACCAACCGCGGCGGCGGGCGCGGCGACCGGCGCAACATGGGGCCGTACGGACCCTGGTAGACCGGTCGGCCCAGACGAACAGCGAGCCCCGGCGCGCGGGACCACCCCGAGCGCCGGGGCTTTGTGCGCAGGGCTCCGGTCACCGGGACGGTCAGCCGGACGCCGCTGCTCCGGTGCCGCGTCAGCCCAGGATCAGCTGGACCGGGTTGCGCTCCAGCAGCAGGACGGCGACGTCGTCCGTCAACGCGCCGCCGTTCAGCTCCTCGACCTCGGCGATCGCGCTGTCCACCAGCCGACCCCTGGTCAGCCCGGCGGACTGGTGGTCGCCGACCAGATCCGCCAGCCCGTCCTGGCCGAGGCGGCGGGAGCCGGCTCCGACCCGGCCCTCGATCAGCCCGTCGGTGTACAGCAGCAGCCGCCAGCCGCGACGGAGTTCGAACCGGTGCGACGGCCAGACGGCCTGGCCGTCGTCGCACGGCAGCAGGCCGAGCGCGGGCCCGGCGAGGTCGGACGGAAGCATCTCGGGCTTGTGGTCATGGCCGAGCAGCAGCGGAGCGGGGTGCCCGGCGAGGTAGAGCCGGGCGTGCTCGACAGCACCCAGCGAGTCCAGCTCGCCGGACGCACCGCCGGGCTCGATGACCAGCATGCAGAGCGTCGCGAAGATCTCGTCGCTGCGTCGTTCGTGCTCCAGGACGTGCTGGAGGGTGGTCAGCAGCGTCTCCCCGGTGAGACCGGCGAAGACGAGGGTGCGCCACGCTATCCGGAGCGCCACTCCGAGGGCGGCCTCGTCGGGGCCGTGCCCGCAGACGTCCCCGATCACCACGTGGACGCTGCCGTCGTCGGTGCGGACGGCATCGTAGAAGTCGCCGCCGAGCAGGGCGCGGCGGCGACCCGGGCGGTAGCGCCGGGTGAAGGAGAGACCGGCGCCGTCCAGCAGCGGGGTGGGCAGCAGATGGCGCTGGAGCCGGGCGTTCTCCTGGCCGCGCAGCTCCGCCTCGACCAGTCGGCGCTGCGACTCGTCGGCGCGTTTGCGCTCCACCGCGTACCGCAGGGCCCGGGCCAGCAGGGGGCCGTCCGTCTCGTGCTTGATCAGGAAGTCCTGGGCTCCGGCGGCCACGGCGGCGGCGCCCAGTTCGGCCCCGGCGGCGTCGGTGAGCACCACGACCGCGGTGTGCGGGGCTCGGCGGAGCAGCTCGTGCAGGCCCTCCAGACCGTCGGAGGCGTCCGAGGGGTGCGGCAGGTCGGCGGGTGCGGCGAGGTCGAGCAGGACGCAGCTGAAGTCGGAGCCGCGCGGTCGGCCGCGCCGGTTCCACGGCGGGGCGGGGGCCAGCAGCTCGGTGGCCTGGTCCAGGCCGCGGGCCCAGTGGATCTCGATGGAGGTGCCGCTGTCGGCCACCGCCGCCCTGATCAACTGGGCGTCGGAGGCGTCGTCCTCGATCACCAGCAGCTTGAGCGGGGCGGCGGAGGGTGCGGAACGTCCGGCCGGGGAGTGCCAGAGGGAGGTGGCGGCCGCGGCGTCCGACCGGGGGTGCGGTATCGGCGCGGTGGCCGTGGCCGGGCCCACGGACCGTTCGGCGGGGCCTGGGCGGTTGCGGGCATGGCCGGAGAGAGCGCCGTTGAGGGCGCCCGTCAGGTCAGCGGCACCAGGTGCCCGCCCGTCTCCCGTTGCGGGCATCGGTCGATCCTCCCTTTCCCCGAGTGCGTAACGGCCGGCGCCCGTCCGCAGTGCCCGCCTGGCACGGTGCGGCGGGGAACTTCTCGCGACCATAACGTGATCTCCGGGGATTTCTCTGGCCGACCGGCACCGTTGTGGCTATTGCCACGCCGGTGGCGGTGTGGTGAATGGACGTGGACGACGGATGAGGCCCGTACCGGGGACGCGCGGGCGGGCGGAGAAGGAGCGCACGATGGTGACGCGGATCACCCTGGTCGAGGGTGACATCACGGAACAGCGGGTGGACGCGGTGGTGAATGCGGCCAACTCCTCTCTGCTGGGCGGTGGCGGGGTGGACGGTGCGATCCACCGCAAGGGCGGGCCGCAGATTCTGGAGGAGTGCCGCCGGCTTCGAGCCTCGCATTACGGCAAGGGGCTGCCCACCGGGCAGGCGGTGGGGACGACGGCGGGGCGGCTGCCGGCCCGCTGGGTGGTGCACACCGTGGGGCCGGTCTACTGGGCGGACGAGTACGACAAGAGGGCGGAGCAACTGGCCTCCTGCTACCGCGAGTCGATCCGGGTGGCGGTGGAACTCGGCGCGGGCACGGTGGCCTTCCCGGCCGTGTCGGCCGGGGTGTACGGGTGGCCGCTGGAGGATGCGGCCCGGATCGCCGTGGGCACCGTCGCCGAGGTGGTGCGCGGCGACAGGACGGGCGAAGCGGTAGAGCTGGAGGAAGTGCGGTTCGTGCTGTTCGGAAGGGAGGCGTACGGGGTGTTCGAGCGGGCGTTGCGGGTGGCGGACGAGTTGCGCGGGTTCGAGCGGAACGACTGAGCAGGGTGGGGCCCGAGCGACGGTGGTGGCGCCGATCGGATGCCTCCATGGTGGCGTGACAAGGCGTCAACATGCCAGAGGTATTCGATAACTCGTTCGAGTGAATCCCTGGGATCGCTCACCAGCTCCTGCCGGTGCCGCCCCGCCGCCCGCCATCGTCTGCCGGCTGGAGGCAACGCCCGCTACGGCGCGAGCGCCGTCCACGGCACGGTGACCTCGCCCTGGCGCCATCGCCCGCGCGCGTCCACCAGCGGCCAGCTGCCCGACAGCGCCGTGCACGCCGCCACCCAGCGCTGCCGGGCGCCGAACGCCCCGTACGGCGCGGCCGCCGCCCAGGCCCGGTCGAAGTCGGTGAGGAAGGCGTGCACCGGCCGGCCCGGCACATTGTGGTGGATCAGTGCTTTCGGGAGCCGTTCGGCCAGGTCGGACGGTTGCCCGAGGCCGCCGAGCCGGGCCGCGAAGGTCACCGTGCGGGGCCCCTCCGGGCCGAGCGCGACCCAGACGTGCCGCCGCCCGATCTCGTCGCAGGTCCCCTCGACCAGCAGCCCGTCCGGCGCCAGCCGGGCGCAGAGCCGCTTCCACACCCCGGCCACCGCCGCCTCGTCGTACTGCCGCAGCACATTGGCGGCCCTGATCAGCCGGGCGGGCGCGCCGCCGTCCAGCGGCACCTCGAACCCGCCGCGCCGGAAGGTCAGCAGCGGCGGCTGGGCGTACGGCAGTGCCGCCGCGACCCGCTCCGGCTCGATCTCGATCCCCACCACCCGGACGTCCGGCCGTACCGCGCGCAGCCGTCCGGCCAGCTCGACCGCCGTCCAGGGCGCGGCGCCGTATCCGAGGTCGACGGCCACCGGGGGCCGGTCGGCGGACCGCAACGCGTGGCCCAGCGTGTGCGCGATCCAGCGGTCCATCCGCCGCAGCCGGTTGGTGTTGGTGGTGCCCCGGGTGACCGTCCCCACCGGCCGCCCCGCCCGCCCTCGGGCGGGCGCGGTCACGGAGTCGAAGGAGGCGGCCATGCCCAGAAGGGTACGCGCGCGCCCACCCGCCCTCCGCGTCCGAGCCCGGCCGCCGGCCCTCCGGACCCGCCCGCTCCCGGCCCGCCTCGGGCCGGGCCCCGACCACCGGCCGCCCCGCCCGCTCAGGGCGTGCGCCATCTCATGTGCCGGGACGGGAATGCCGATCGATGACCTGGTGGTTGGCACACTGGTGGCGATGTCTGCCCGGACGGGGCAGCACGCCGCCGCGCCGCACCCGCGACGCGGCGGTGTGGCGCCGGCGGCAGCGCACAGACCGAACAGCAGGCAGCAGGCAGGCTGCAGCGACCGGGCAGCACAGAGGAGGCTTCAGCCAGGTGATCCAGCACCCCGTCCGTTCGGTACGCCGTGCCCAGCCGACCCCGCCCGTACGCGGCCGGCTCCAGTCGCTCGTCACCGGCCGCCAGCGCCGGCCCCGCCGGATAGCCATGCTCAGCGTGCACACCTCGCCGCTGCACCAGCCCGGCACCGGCGACGCGGGCGGGATGAACGTCTACATCGTGGAGCTGGCCAAGCGGCTCGCCGACCTCAACATCGAGGTCGAGGTGTTCACCCGGTCGATCTGCTCGGACGACGCGCCCACCGTCGAGCTGGCCCCGGGCGTGCTGGTGCGGCACGTCACCGCCGGGCCGTACGAGGGCCTGCTCAAGGAGGACCTGCCGGCGCAGCTCTGCGCCTTCACCCACGGGGTGCTCCGTACCGAGGCCGGCCACCGCCCCGGCCACTACGACCTGGTGCACTCGCACTACTGGCTCTCCGGCCAGGTCGGCTGGCTGGCCGCCCAGCGCTGGGGGGTGCCGCTGGTGCACACCATGCACACCATGGCGAAGGTCAAGAACGCCGCGCTGGCCGAGGGGGACACCCCCGAGCCGGCCGCCCGGGTGATCGGCGAGACCCAGGTGGTGGAGGCCGCGGACCGGCTGATCGCCAACACCACCGAGGAGGCCGCCGAGCTGGCGCTGCACTACTCCGCCCGGCCGGACCAGCTCGCCGTCGTCCACCCGGGCGTCAACCTGGACGTCTTCCGCCCGGGGGACGGCCGCGCCGCCCGGGCCCGGCTCGGCCTGTCGCAGGACTCCGCCGTGCTGCTCTTCGCCGGCCGCATACAGCCGCTGAAGGCGCCGGACGTGCTGCTGAGGGCGGTCGCGGCGCTGCTGGAGCGGCGGCCCCGGCTGCGGGAGCGGCTGGTGGTGCCGGTGGTCGGCGGCCCGTCCGGCACCGGGCTGGCCAGGCCGGAGAGCCTGCACAAGCTCGCCGCCCAGCTGGGCATCGGGGACGTGGTCCGGTTCCACCCGCCGGTCGGCCAGAGTCAGCTGGCGGACTGGTACCGCGCGGCGACGGCGCTGGTGATGCCCTCGTACAGCGAGTCCTTCGGGCTGGTCGCGCTGGAGGCGCAGGCCTGCGGCACACCGGTGGTGGCGGCCTCGGTCGGCGGTCTGCCGGTCGCCGTCCGGGACGGTGTGACGGGCACACTGGTCCACGGCCACGACCCGCAGGCCTGGGCACACGCGCTGGAGCCGTACGCCACGGAGCCGGGCCTGGTCGCCCGGCGGGGCGAGGAGGCGGCCCGGCACGCGGCCGGCTTCGGCTGGGACACCGCCGCGGCGGCCACCGCCGAGGTGTACGCGGGCAGCCTGTCCAGGCCGGCGGGCCGGCTCACCGGCTCCCGCCTGCGGCTGGCCTGAGCGCGGGCACCGGTCGGGGCCGGTCGCTGCTGCGCGCGGCCGGTACCGCCGAGTAACGTCACCCTCATGGCTATCCGCACCAAGGACGAGGCCCTGACCCTCCTGCGCACCGCCCTGGACGACGCCGGGGTGGCCTGGGAGCCGGCCACCGCCGATCCGTACACGCTGGTCGCGACCCTCCCGGGCACCCGCAAGCTGAGCACCACCTGCGCCCTGCGGGTCGGCGACCACACCCTCTCGGTGAACGCCTTCGTGATCCGCCGCCCGGACGAGAACCACGAGGGCGTCTACCGCTGGCTGCTGGAACGCAACACCCGGCTGTACGGCGTCGCCTACGCGATCGACCAGCTCGGGGACGTCTACCTGGCGGGCCGGCTGCCCCTGGAGGCGTTGGCCGCGGACACCGTCGACCGGCTGCTCGGGACGGTGCTGGAGAACGCCGACGAGCCCTTCAACACACTGCTGGAGCTGGGCTTCGCGTCGGCCATCCGGCGCGAGTGGGAGTGGCGGACCAAGCGCGGGGAGTCCACCCGCAACCTGGCCGCCTTCGCCCACCTCGCCGCCCCGGCGGCCGAGTAACGATCGGCCCGGCCGCCGCTCAGGAGCCCGTGGAGGCCGACGCCGACGCCGACGCCGGCTCGGGCCCGGTGTCGGCGGGGCCGCCGACCGCCGTCGTGCCGTTCCGGCGGCCCGGGACGGCGGCGGCCGCCGCCGCTCCGGGCCGCCGGCCCAGCACCGCGTACCCGGCCGCCGCCACCGTGCCGCAGACCGCGCAGGAGCCCCACACCGCCGTGCTGCCGACCCACTCCAGCAGCACACCGCCGACCGCCGGGCCCAGGAACGAGGCGAGCGACCAGGAAAGCGAATAGACGCCCTGGTAGCGGCCTCGGGCGTGGGTCGGTGACAACTCCGCGATCAGGCCCATCATGGTCGGCGCGTTCAGGATCTCGCCGATCGTCCACACCGCGACGGTGAACGCGTAGAACCGCGCGGACGACCCGGCGAGCGCGGTCAGCCCGAAGCCCCAGCCGATGAACAGCGCGCTGGCGACCAGCAGGGCCGTCCGGTCGCGGCCCTCCATCCACCGGGTGAGCGGGATCTGAAGCAGCACGATCAGCAGACCGTTGAGCCCGATCACCAGGCCGTACTGGACGGAGGTGATGCCCGCCAGGCCCATGTCCACGGCGAGCGTGGTGCTGCCCTGCTGGGCGACCAGGGCGAGCAGCAGGTTGAGCGCCACCACCGTCATGAAGCGGGTGTCCCGGAACACCGTGCCGAGGCCGATCCTCGGTTCGTCCGGTCGGCCGACCGGCTCGGCCGGCCTGGTCTCCGGGATCCGGATGAAGATCACCACCGCGCAGATCAGGGTGGAGAGCGCGTCCAGCAGGAAGAGAGTGAGGTAGCCGTGGGTGGCGATCAGGCCGGCGGCCGCCGCCGAGAGGCCGAAGCCGATGTTGATCGCCCAGTAGTTCAGCGAGTAGGCGCGGACCCGGTCCTCGGGGGGCACGATGTCCGCGATGATCGCCGAGGTGGCCGGCCGGGTCGCGTTGTTGCAGAGGCCGACCAGGAAGACGACCACGGCGATGGCCACCTGACCGTCCGTGAAGCCGAGCACCGCCGTGAACAGGGCGGTGCCCAACTGGGCGGCGACCAGTGTGGGGCGGCGCCCGATCCGGTCGGTCAGCACGCCGGCGCCCACCGCCGAGATCGACGAACCCAGGCCGAAGAGCGCCGCGACCAGGCCCGCGTACGAGGGCGGATAGCCCCGGCTGGTGGTCAGATAGAGCGACAGGAACGGGACCACGAACCCGCCGAGCTTGTTGATCAGGGTCGAGGTGCCAGAGCCACCAGAACTGCCGGGGCAGCCCGCCCGTCGTCTCGCCCGCCGCTCTTCGGATCCGGTCGGTGAGGGGCAGGTCGGACGAGGCGGGCATGCGGGGCTCCCCGGGGCGGCAGGCGGCGTTGGCAGGGTGTCCGCTGGGCGGGGCAGGCGGAACCGCCCAGCAGATAGGTAAGAGTCAAAACTGCTGAGCACACATTACACATGGCCATAGGTCCCGACCAGGGGTTTTCCGGGCTCCACTAAGCTGGGGGCCATGGCTGACACGACGTACCGACTCATCCTGCTCCGTCACGGCGAGAGCCAGTGGAACCAGAAGAACCTGTTCACCGGTTGGGTCGACGTCGACCTCAACGAGAAGGGCGAGAAGGAGGCCGCGCGCGGTGGCGAGCTCCTCGCCGCCGAGGGTCTGCTCCCCGACGTGCTGCACACCTCGCTGCTGCGCCGCGCGATCCGGACCTCGCAGATCGCCCTGGACAAGGCCGACCGCCACTGGATCCCGGTCAGCCGCAGCTGGCGCCTCAACGAGCGGCACTACGGCGCGCTCCAGGGCAAGGACAAGGCCCAGACCCTGGCCGAGTTCGGTGAGGAGCAGTTCCAGCTCTGGCGCCGCTCGTACGACACCCCGCCGCCGGTGCTCGCCGACGGCGCCGAGTACTCGCAGGCCGGTGACGCCCGTTACGCCGACATCCCGAGCGAGCTGCGTCCGCGCACCGAGTGCCTGAAGGACGTCGTCGAGCGGATGCTCCCGTACTGGTACGACGCCATCGTGCCGGACCTGGCCGTCGGCCGGACCGTCCTGGTCACCGCGCACGGCAACAGCCTGCGCGCGCTGGTCAAGCACCTCGACGGCATCTCGGACGAGGACATCGCCGGCCTCAACATCCCGACCGGCATCCCGCTGGTGTACGAGCTGGACGCCGACTTCAAGCCCGTCACCAAGGGCGGCCGCTACCTCGACGCGGAGGCCGCCGCCGCCGCCATCGAGGCGGTCAAGAACCAGGGCAAGAAGTAAGCCCGAAGACGTAACGGCCCCTCACCTGCGCGTATGGCGCTGGTGAGGGGCCGTCGTCATTTCCGGGCCGGCTGTGGGCCGTCAGCCTTGGTGATCCCGGGGCTTGAACACCTCCCCGATCGCCTTCCGGGCCCGGTGCCGGCTGTTCCGGCATCAGGTGGACGTAAAAGCGGCCGCGCAGGCGCTCAGGGCCCCGGGGTGCGGGGCCTCGGGGGTGCAGGGTTCTCAGTGACCGCAGCAGCCGCCGCTGACGCCACCGCACTGGCAGGGGGCGCCGGACTGGCAGCCGCAGCCGCAGCCCGGGCCACAACCGCAGCCGGCCGCGAGGACGGGCAGCAGGTTCGGGGTGGGCGGCTCAACGGTGGCGTGTGCCGGTGCCGGTCGGGTCGGGTTTGCCTTCATCGCGCTGGCTCCTCCTTGTGACGGGCACACTTCGGTGCCTACGGCATCGAGTGAAACCGCCAATCGGAGGGAGCGTCAACAGGCGCGCAGTGGTGGGGAGCCCGAGAGGTCGTGCGCCCCCACCACTCCTGTTCGAGGTTTACTCACCCTCCGGGGGGAGCCCCGTCGCCGGGGCCCCACCCCTGAGGCCCCACCCCGGGGGGCCCAGGCGCCGAGGCCCCCGGCGGCCTCACTCCCCAGCGGCGGCGGCGGCCTCCGTGGAGGCCACGAACTCGTCCACGTGCTCACCGGTGACCAGGTACACCACCCGCTTGGCGACCGACACCGCGTGGTCCGCGAACCGCTCGTAGTAGCGGCCGACCAGGGTGACGTCGACGGCCGTCTCGATGCCGTGGTGCCAGCGGTCGTCGATCAGGTGCGCGAACAGTTCGCGGTGCAGCGCGTCGATCGCGTCGTCGTCCTGCTCCAGCTCCAGTGCCTTGTCGACGTCCTTGGTGGCGATCACCAGGCCGACCTTGGCCACCAGACGCTGGGCGAGCTGCCCCATCTCCAGCACCGTCGCGTGCAGGTCCGCCGGCACCGCCGACTCGGGGTAGCGCAGCCGGGCCACCTTGGCCACGTGCCGGGCCAGGTCGCCGCAGCGCTCCAGGTCGGCGCTCATCCGCAGCGAGGTGACGACGATGCGCAGATCGGTGGCGACCGGCTGCTGGCGGGCGAGCAGGTCGATGGCCCGGTTCTCCAGGTCATGGTGCAGGTCGTTGACCTTCTCGTCGGCGGCGATCACGCTCTCCGCCAGCGCCAGGTCCGCATCGAGGAGCGCGGTGGTGGCCCGGCCCAGGGCCGAACCGACCAGCCGGGCCATCTCGACCAGGCTGTCGCCGATCGAGTCGAGTTCCTCGTGGTACGCGTCGCGCATGCTCTCTCCTCAGTAGCTGTGTCGGTGGCGGTGCCGACCGGTCGTCCCGTACGACCGTCGGTCCGGCCTTCGGGTAACCGCTGCTGGTGGCGCGAATCGTACGCGCGCACCGGGGGCGACAGGCGGGTGTCCGGTCCGTCGCCCCTTCCCGCACTGGCTGCCCGGCCAACTCTGGGCCGTCCGGGCGACCACGCACGACCCGTGCGGTGAACCGGCAGCTACGTGAAGGTGAATTCTCGGCAACGTCCAGCCGATGCCTTGATCCGATCCTTGGGGAGCGCCCTGGCCGTGCGCTTAGGCTGGCCGCATGGACGTGAATGTGGCCGCCGCCGCTGCCTGCGCCATAGCCGGGCTCGGAGTCGGCCTCACGGCCTCCATCGCATTCCGCTGGAGCGAGCGCGAACAGGCCAGGGGCAGGAACAGCGGCACCAGCGGCAGAAGCAGTGGTCGGCACCAGGGGCTGAGCGCCCCCACCCATGAGGCCCCGCTGCCTCCGGGGGTCGACACGGTGCTCTCCGTGCTGCGCTCCTGCGCGATCGTGCTCGGCGACGGCGACGAGGTGGTCAAGGCCAGCTCGGCGGCGTACGCGATGGGCCTGGTGCGGGGCGGCGCGGTCGCCGTCGACCAGATGCTCTCGCTGGCCCGCGCCACCCGCCGGGACGGCGAGATCCGCCAGGTCGAGCTGGAGCTGCCGCGCCCGGGCACCGCGCGCGCCGTCGAACCGCTCGCGGTGTCGGTGCGGGTGGCCCCGCTGGGCTCCCGGCTGGTCCTGGTCCTGGTCGAGGACCAGACCGAGCGCCGCCGGGTCGAGGCGGTCCGGCGCGACTTCGTCGCCAATGTCAGCCATGAGCTCAAGACCCCGGTCGGCGCCCTGTCGCTGCTCTCCGAGGCGGTCGCCGACGCGGCGGACGACCCGGAGGCGGTCCAGCGCTTCGCCGGCCGGATGCAGATCGAGGCGACCAGGCTGGCCAGCCTGGTGCAGGAGATCATCGACCTCTCCCGGGTCCAGGACGACCGGCTGATGGTCGACCCCGAGCCGGTCGCGGTGGACGAACTGATCGTCGAGGCGATCGACCGCTGCCGCCAGCAGGCCGCCGCCAAGCAGATCCTGATCGCCGCCGGCGGCATCGCCGGCCTCTACCTGTACGGCAACCGCGGCCAGCTGGCCGCCGCCCTCGGCAACCTGGTCGAGAACGCCGTCAACTACAGCCCGCCGCGGACCAGGGTCGCGATCGCCACCCGCCGGATCTCCAGCGCCGCCGCCCTCGGCGAGGCCGACGGCGAGCTGATCGAGATCTCGGTGACCGACCAGGGCATGGGCATCTCCGAGAAGGACCGCGAGCGGGTCTTCGAACGCTTCTACCGCGTCGACCCGGCCCGCTCCCGGGCCACCGGCGGCACCGGCCTCGGCCTCTCCATCGTCAAGCACGTGGCCGCCTCGCACGGCGGTACGGTCTCGGTGTGGAGCGTGGAGGGCCAGGGTTCCACCTTCACCCTGCGCCTGCCCGCCGGTCAGGCCCCCGCCACCGACACGACCGACGCCGGACCGACCGCCACCACGGCGTCGCCGGCGGCACCGAGGACCCTCACCACGGACCGGACGGCCAGCACGGGCCGCGCGGACCGGTCGCTCCCCGCCGGGGAGCGGGAAGAACCCCTGTCAGAGACAACCCAGCTTGCCCCGGAGGCCTGATCGTGACCCGAGTACTGGTGGTCGAGGACGAGGAGTCGTTCAGCGACGCTCTCTCGTACATGCTCCGCAAGGAAGGCTTCGAGGTGGCCATCGCCGCCACCGGCCCCGACGCGCTCGAGCAGTTCGAACGGAACGGCGCCGACCTCGTCCTGCTCGACCTGATGCTGCCGGGGCTGCCCGGCACCGAGGTCTGCCGCCAGCTCCGAGTGCGCTCGAACGTCCCGGTGATCATGGTCACCGCCAAGGACAGCGAGATCGACAAGGTGGTCGGCCTGGAGATAGGCGCGGACGACTACGTCACCAAGCCGTACTCCACCCGGGAGCTGGTCGCCCGGATCCGCGCGGTGCTGCGCCGCCGCGGCGAGGACGGCGGCGCCGGTGACAACGGCGGCGGCCCCGGCGCGCTGGAGGCGGGCCCGGTCCGGATGGACGTCGACCGGCACGTGGTCACGGTGGACGGTGCCAAGGTCGACCTGCCGCTGAAGGAGTTCGACCTGCTGGAGATGCTGCTGCGCAACGCCGGCCGGGTGCTCACCCGGATGCAGCTGATCGACCGGGTCTGGGGCGCGGACTACGTCGGCGACACCAAGACCCTGGACGTCCACGTCAAGCGACTGCGGGCGAAGATCGAGCCGGACCCGGGCGCGCCGCGCTACCTGGTCACCGTGCGTGGCCTCGGCTACAAGTTCGAGCCGTAAACCGCGTCTGGCCCGGCACCGGCCACCGAACCGGTGCCGGGCCGGACGAAAGACCCCCTCCGGCAAGCGCCGGAGGGGGTCTTCTCGTACTGCCGCGCCCGGGCGGGCGGACGTCAGTGGGTGCCGGCGGGGGTGGTGGTGGCACCGGACGGCGTGGTCGCACCGGCGGGCGTCGTCACCGGGGTGGTGGCGGCCGGGGAGCCGGCGGCCTTGGACGGCGCGGCCGCCGGGCCGGCGGCCGGGCCCCAGCCCTTGTACAGGCCCTTGTTCGGGCTGACGGCGGCCTGGGTCTCGACCTTGCTCCCGTCCTTGAAGGCGAAGGCGGTGGGCACGAAGCCGCCGACGTTCACGCTGACGGAAGCGACCTTGGCGGACGGGTTGCCACTCCCGCCGAGCAGCACCGCGCCGCCGGCCGGGACGACGATGCTGCTCAGCGGAGCGCCCTTGTCGTCGGCGAAGACCGCGCCGGCACCGTTGCCGACGGTGATGGACTGCAGCTCGGCCGGCTCGGTCCCGGTGTTGCTGATGTTCACCGTCACATTGGCGGGGCCGGTGTGCTCGCCCGAGGACTCGTCCCCGGTCACGACGACGATGTTGTTCAGTCGGAGGGTGGTGCCGAGTGTCGCCGAGGCGTTGTCGGGCTTGATCTCCAGAGTTTCCGGCGTGTTGCCGGCCGCGCAGGAGGACAGCGAAACGATGGCAAGGGCGGCGATGGCGGCGATGCTGCCGCGTCGAAGGCTGCGGCTCACGGCGGCGGCTTCTCCTAGGTCGCGTGGCGGATGGTCAGGCCTCAGATTATCGACCCCACTTATACGCCCCTCACGGGGTGGTCCCCCGTGTCGTGCGCCGAAGGTTCGTGGGGCCCCCATACGGCGGCACTTCCGCGTGTTCAGGTCAACAGTCGACCAAGATCGGATCACGATCGGGAAACGGCCCGATAAACGGTGAAAACCCAAGATCCAATCACGGTTTCGGGAGTGTTGCCGCAGGTTTCGGCAAGCGCCGGAACCGCCTCCGACCTGCGGGAAGCCCCCACCGAAGGCCGGTCGCAGCACGTCATGGGGGTCCTTGTCAAGCCCCGAGACCGGCCCTGACCTGCGAAAACGCCCTTCGGGTGCGCCGAAAAGCGTGTTATTCTGGAAAGCCACGGAAGGGGTCCTGTCACATGACGTTCAAGGTTGGCGACACGGTGGTCTACCCCCATCACGGGGCCGCGCTGATCGAGGCCATCGAAATTCGCCAGATCAAAGGTGTGGACAAGACCTACCTGGTGCTCAAGGTGCAGCAGGGAGACCTGACGCTCCGCGTGCCCGCTGAGAACGCGGAGTTCGTCGGCGTTCGCGATGTGGTCGGCCAGGAAGGTCTGGACCGGGTCTTCGAGGTGCTCCGCGCACCGTACACCGAAGAGCCGACCAACTGGTCCCGTCGCTACAAGGCGAACCTGGAGAAGCTCGCCTCGGGTGACGTTATCAAGGTCGCCGAGGTTGTGCGCGATCTCTGGCGTCGCGAGCGCGAGCGCGGTCTCTCGGCCGGCGAGAAGCGCATGCTCGCCAAGGCTCGCCAGATTCTCGTCAGCGAGCTGGCGCTGGCCGAGAACACCAACGAGGACAAGGCGGAGACGCTGCTCGACGAGGTCCTCGCCTCGTAGCGCAGTCGGGCTGCCGCCCGCCCGCTCACAGCGCCCGATGTCGGCGCGCCACTCACCGGATGTGATGTCCTGCGAGTGGTGCATTGACACCTCGGGCGCTGAGGCGTGTCCGGACGACGCCTCTCACCCCGAGCCGACCCGGGCATGCAAGATCGTTTCTGCTGTTCTGCGGGCGGCGGGACCATGGTTCTTCGGAAGGGGTCCACCCGCCCGTCGTGCACGCCATGGCCATACCCACTTCGCCGAAGGAGTGAAACCTGAACGCCACAGCAGCAGTCGCAGCAGCAGTGGTGCCCGCCGCCGGACGCGGCGAGCGGCTGGGGCCCGGCGCCCCCAAGGCCCTGCGGGAACTGGGCGGAGTGCCGCTCCTGGTGCACGCCGTGCGGGCGCTGGCCCGCAGCCGGGCGGTCGGCCTGGTCGTGGTGGCCGCGCCGGCGGACGGGGTGGCCGAGGTGGCCGCCCTGCTCGACAGCCACGGTCTGGACGGCAAGGACATCCGGGTGGTGGCCGGCGGGGCGACCCGCCAGGAGTCGGTCCGGCTCGGCCTCGCCGTGATCCCGGCCGAGGTGGAGATCGTCCTGGTGCACGACGCGGCCCGCCCGCTCGTCCCGGTCGAGGTGGTGGACGCCGTCGCGGCCGCCGTCCGGGGCGGGGCCGAGGCCGTGGTGCCCGCCGTGCCGCTCGCCGACACCGTGAAGCGGGTCGAGCCGAGGTCCGGCGGGCCGGAACCGGTGCTCGACACGCCCGACCGGGCCACCCTGCGCGCGGTCCAGACCCCGCAGGGCTTCCGCCGGACGACGCTGGTCGAGGTGCACGCCAAGGCGCTGGCCGAGGAGAGCGCGGGCGGCGCGGGCGCGCTGCCGCCGGTCACCGACGACGCCGGCCTGGTGGAGCGCTTCGGCGGCCCGGTGGTCGTGGTGCCCGGCCACGAGGAGGCGTTCAAGGTGACCCGTCCGCTGGACCTCGTGCTCGCCGAGGCCGTACTCGCCCGCAGGAGGGCCTCCGATGGCTACTGACCCGGTCCTGCCCCGTATCGGCATCGGCACCGATGTGCACGCCTTCGAGGCCGGGCGCCCGCTCTGGGTGGCCGGCCTGGAGTGGCCGGGCGCCGAGTACGGCCTGGCCGGGCACTCGGACGCCGACGTGGCCGCGCACGCCTCCTGCGACGCGCTGTTCTCGGCCGCCGGGATCGGCGATCTGGGCGCGCACTTCGGTACCGACCGGCCGGAGTGGTCCGGCGCGTCCGGCGTGACGCTGCTCGGCGAGGCGGCCCGGCTGGTCCGCGCGGCGGGATTCGAGATCGGCAACGTCTCGGTCCAGGTGATCGGGATCCGGCCGAAGATCGGCAAGCGCCGGGACGAGGCGCAGGCCGCGCTCTCGGCGGCGGTGGGCGCGCCGGTCTCGGTCTCCGGCACCACCACCGACGGTCTCGGCCTGACCGGCCGGGCCGAGGGGCTGGCGGCGATCGCCACCGCCCTGGTCTACGAGCGCCGCTGAACCCGAGGGGCCGCGGGCGGGCCCCTCGGGAATAACCGTCGGGTGACGGGTGTTCAGAAGCCTTTGCCGGGGCCCGGGTCGCTACCGTTCGACGCGGGCCCCGCGAGGCCAGGCCCTCGCTACCGGGCCCGCGTCCGACGCCGCGTGACGAGAAGAGGTTCCCGATGACCGCCCATCTCACCGACCAGGCCAAAGCCCTGATCGACGGCAAGAGTTTCGCCGTGGTCTCCACCGTCCAGCCGGACGGCGGCCCCCAGTCCTCCGTGGTCTGGGTGGCGCGGGACGGCGACGACATTCTGTTCTCCACCGTCGAGGGCCGCCGCAAGCACCTCAACCTGGTGAAGGACCCGCGGGCCTCCCTGCTGGTCAACCCGCCGGAGAACCCGTACTCCTACGTCGAGGTGCGCGGCTCCGTCACCGTCACGCGGGAGGGCGGCAGGGAGCTGATCGACCAGCTGGCGCGGAAGTACCAGGGGGCGGACTCCTACGGCTTCGACGGCCCGGACGACGTCCGCGTGGTCGTCCGGCTCACCCCGCACAAGGTGGTCGGCCACCTCTGAGCCGACCCTGAGCGGAGGGGGTGCCTCCTCCCCGTCATGGAGAAGAAACGGCGCTGCCGCGGTATTGACATTTGAGAATGTCGCGGGGCACCCCCTGCTGCCCACTACGCTTGACGCTGTGAGCATTCGCCTGTACGACACCAGCACCCGCCAGGTACGCGACTTCGTCCCGCTTGTACCGGGTTGTGTCTCGATCTACCTGTGTGGCGCTACCGTCCAGGCGGCCCCGCACATCGGGCACATCCGGTCCGGCCTGAACTTCGACATCATGCAGCGGTGGTTCGCCTACCGCGGCTACCAGGTGACCTTCGCCCGGAACGTCACCGACATCGACGACAAGGTCATCGCCAAGGAGCGCCAGCTCGGCACGCCCTGGTGGCAGATCGCCTATGCCAACGAGCGGGCCTTCAACGACGGCTACTCGGTGCTGGGCTGCCTGCCCCCGACCGTCGAGCCGCGGGCCACCGGGCACATCCCCGAGATGATCGAGATGATGCAGGCGCTCATCGCCAAGGGCCACGCCTACGCGGCCGACGGCAACGTCTACTTCGACGTGAAGTCCTTCCCCGAGTACCTGTCGCTCTCCAACCAGAAGCTGGAGAACCTGCGCCAGCCCGAGGGCGAGGGCGAGACCGGCAAGCGGGACCCGCGCGACTTCGCGATGTGGAAGGCCGCCAAGCCGGGCGAGCCCAGCTGGAACACCCCGTGGGGCTGCGGCCGTCCCGGCTGGCACCTGGAGTGCTCCGCGATGGCGCACAAGTACCTGGGCCGGGCGTTCGACATCCACGGCGGCGGGATCGACCTGATCTTCCCGCACCACGAGAACGAGATCGCGCAGTCCAAGGCGTACGGCGACGATTTCGCCAATTTCTGGGTCCACAACGCCTGGGTCACCATGAGCGGCGAGAAGATGAGCAAGTCGCTCGGCAACTCGGTGCTGGTCTCCGAGATGGTCGGGCGCTGGCGTCCGATCGTGCTCCGCTACTACCTGGCGGCCCCGCACTACCGCTCGACCATCGAGTACAGCGAGGAGTCGCTGCGCGAGGCCGAGGCCGGATTCGGCCGGATCGAGGGCTTCGTCCAGCGCGTGGTCGAGCGCTTCGGCCCGGTCGACGCCGCGCCCGAGGTGCCGCCGGCCTTCGCCGAGTCGATGGACGACGACCTGGGCGTGCCGCAGGCGCTGGCCATCGTGCACACCGCCGTCCGCCAGGGCAACAGCGCCCTCACCGCGGACGACAAGGAGAACGCGGTGGCGCGTCTGGCCGAGGTCCGTGCGATGCTCGGAGTGCTGGGTCTCGACCCGCTCGACCGGCAGTGGGCCGGGGCGGAGCGCGGCGAGGACCTGCACGGCGTGGTCGACTCGCTGGTCCGCCTCGTCCTGGAGCAGCGACAGGCGGCCCGGGCCCGCAAGGACTTCGCCACCGCGGATGCCATCCGCGACCAGCTCGGCCTGGCCGGGCTGGCGATCGAGGACACCCCGTCCGGCCCGCGCTGGACGATCAACAGCCAGTAACCCCATCTGACCATGGGGTGAGGGTGGGCCGTACCGGACCGGTGCGGCCCTCCCGCATGACGTAGCGCATGCCGTCGGCCGTCACCGGTCTCACCGGGGCGGCCGGGCATGCCGGACAGACAGGAAGTACAGCCATGGCCGGCAACAGCCAGCGCAGGAACCGCCGCAACGCCGGATCGAAGAAGGGCGCGTCTGTCGGTACCGGCGGCCACAGCCGGAAGGCACTCCAGGGCAAGGGCCCGACCCCGCCCGGCGCCGAGCGCAAGGGCCACCCGAAGCAGCGTGCCGCCAACGCCGCGGTCAAGCGCGAGCGCGACGCCAAGGCGCGGGCCGGCATGCGCCGCAGCGGTGGCGGCGGTCGTGGCGGCCGGGGCGGGGCGGGCGCCGCCGAGCTGGTCGTCGGCCGGAACTCGGTGGTCGAGGCCCTGCAGGGCGGCGTACCGGCCACCGCGCTGTACGTCATGCAGTTCATCGACACCGACGACCGGGTCAGGGACGCCTTCCAGGCCGCCAACGACCGCGGCATCCCGCTGATGGAGGCCCCGCGCCCGCAGCTGGACCAGATGACCGGCGGCCTGAACCACCAGGGCCTGGTGCTCCAGGTCCCGCCGTACGAGTACGCGCACCCCGAGGACCTGCTCGGCGAGGCCGCGGACGCCGGCCAGGACGCGCTGATCATGGCGCTGGACGGCGTCACCGACTCGCGCAACCTCGGCGCCGTGGTCCGCTCCGCCGCCGCCTTCGGCGCGCACGGCGTGGTCATCCCCGAGCGCCGGGCGGCCGGGATGACCGCCGGTGCCTGGAAGACCTCCTCCGGTGCCGCGGCGCGGCTGTCCGTCGCCCGTGCCACCAACCTGACCCGGGCGCTGGAGGCCTACCAGAAGGCCGGCCTGCTGGTGGTCGGCCTGGCCGCCGACGGCGAGGCCGAGATCGGTGACCTGGAGGCGCTGACCGGCCCGGTCGTGATCGTCGCGGGCAGCGAGGGCAAGGGCCTGTCCCGGCTGGTCTCGGAGACCTGCGACATCCGGGTGCGGATCCCGATGCCGGGTGCCACCGAGTCGCTGAACGCCGGTGTCGCGGCGGGCATCGTGCTGTACGAGGCCGCGCGGCTGCGGAGCAAGGTCGGCTGAGCCGCCGGGCCGGAGGAACGTCAGCGGAGTGCCTGACGCCGCCGCGTCCGCGCCGATCACACGGGGTGTGCGGCGCGCAGGAGATCTTCTGAACTCTCCGCAATCCTGGTGAAAGCGATCGGGCCCGACCGGGCCCGATCGCTTTTCTCATGATCACTTCAAGTGTGCGCCGGATGTCCACTCGGGAGAGTGTCCTAACCGGGGGTCACCCGTTAGACGGGCGTGGACACCAGAACACCTCGGCGCCCCCTGTTCGGCGAAGGCAGCACCGGGATAGACGCGGGCCCCGGCCTCAATACGGTCAAGGTGCCGTCCGACCCCGCGCGCCTCAGCATCACCCAGGCGAGCTTCCGGCTCCGGCTCGGCGCCCCGGTGGCGCCGCTGATCGAGGCCCCGGCCGGACTGCTGTCCACCGGTGCCGCGTTCGGCGACCCGTACGCCACCCAGGGCCTGATCCGCCGTCCGCTGGTCACCCCGCAGGTGATCGTGCCCGCCTCCGCCGTGCCGGCCCTCGCGGGGGCCGGCGGCGGGGCCGCGCCGCGCCGCAAGGGCCGGGTCACCGCCGTCACCTGGACCGGCCAGGCACCCCCCGGGGACCTCGCGGCCACCCAACTGCTGGAGGCCGTCCGGCTGACCGGCGTACCGGCACCGGCCAGGGGCGGCACAGCCGTGGTCGGCGACGACACCCGGCTGATCCCGCCGTACGCGGGCGCCCGCACCGTCCCGCGCCAGCCGCGCGAGGGCGCGGGCACCGCCACCGAGGCCGGCCACGGCCCGGTCGGCGCGCCGCAGGGCTGGACACCCAGCGGCGAGCTGCCCGAGGTCTCCGCGACGGCGGGCGACGCCAGGCAGCCCTGGTACCCCGGCCGTCGGGTCGACCTCGGCCTGGTGCTGCTGCCGCTGCGCGCCGTACTCGGCTCGCTCTCCGTCTACGCCGGGTTCAGCAAGCTCTGCGACCCGGTGTACTTCGACGGCGGCGAGCGCGGCTCGATGATGCGCTGGCTCTCCTCGCTGCACCCATGGAAGGTCGCCGAGCCGCTGCTGGCCTTCGCCATGGCGCACCCGGTGGGCTCCGGCCTGGTGGTGTCGTTCGCCGAGATCGTGGTCGGCGTGCTGACCGTCCTCGGCCTCTGGCAGCGACTCGCGGCCGGCGCGGCGATGCTCCTCTCCGCCGTGCTGCTGTTCACCGTCAGCTGGCGGGCCGTGCCGGTCTACGACACGCCCGACCTGATCTTCCTCGCGGCGTGGAGCCCGCTGCTGATCGCCGGTGCGCCGTTCGCCTCGCTGGACGGGCGGCTCAACCTGGAGGCCTGGCGGCGGCACGGCTCCGGGGCCCCGGCGGCGCTGCGCCGCCGGGTACTGCGCCGGGGCGCGGTGGTCACCGCGGTGGTCGTCGGTCTGACCCTGCTGCTCGGCTCCATGCTGGGGGCGGCGGTACGGACCGGCAGCCGGCCGCACCCGGCGCCGTCCCGGCCGGCCACCGACTACGGCACCCCGGTCTGGCCCAGCGGCGGACCGTCCGTCGCCCCCGGCGGGCCGGGCCCGTCCGCCTCGCCCTCGCCCGGGGGCCCGCGCCCGGGAGCTCCCGCGCCCAGTGGTTCGTCCGGACCGCCGTCCACCGCCCCGGCCTCGCCGAAGGCCGCGACGGCCACCCCGACCGGCAAGGCGCGTTCGACCAAGCCGGAGGGCGGTGCGAGCCCGGCCCCGTCGACGGCGGCGTCGGGCGGCCCGGCGTCGGCCGGGGCGGCGCCCGCGCAGCGCAGCAGTCCGGCCCCGGGCGGCGGCTCGGGGTCGGCGTCCAGGCCCAGCCCCAGCGGTGGTGCGGCCTCCGGGTCGGGCCCCGGTCTGCTCGGCGGGGTGCTGGGCAGCGGGCCGCTGGCCGAGCTGTCCGGTGCCGACGGCCGGTCCTCGCGGCCGGGTTCGCCGACGTCCACCTGACGGGCCGTCCGGCCCCTCGGGGTGGACACACCGGCCGGGTGCTCCCCCATGGAGCACCCGGCCGGTGTGCTGTCCGCCGCGCGGGGCCTTGAGCCGGTCCTGGCGGCCTGCCCTACTGCGGGGCGCGGCCGGCCCCGGCGGCGAGCTCCTTGGCCGCCTCGGTGAGGTCCTTCGCGGTGTCGATGGCGCGCCAGTAGACGCCCTGCGGCAGCTGGTAGCCCGCCAGCCGCTTGCCCCGGGCCAACTGGGGGAAGGTGGTGCGCTCGTGGTCGCCGACGTCCGGCAGCAGCTCCGCGAACTCCGGGCTGAACACGTACAGGCCGGCGTTGATGAGGAACGGCGAGGGCGGGGCCTCGATGAAGTCCAGCACGTTGCCGAACTGGTCCGTCTCCACCGCGCCCCACGGGATGCGCGGGCGGGCCAGCGCGAGCGTCGCGACGGCGTCCCGCTCGTAGTGGAAGGCCGCCATGTCGCGCAGGCTGAAGCGGGTCCAGATGTCGCCGTTGGTGGCGTACCAGGGCTCGTCCGGGCGGGGCAGCGCCTTGGCGGCGTGCTTGAGGCCGCCGCCACGGCCGAGCGGCTCGGCCTCGACGACGGTGCGGACGTTCAGCGGCAGGTCGGCCTTGTCGAGCCACTCCTCCAGCACGTCGGCCAGATGCCCGCAGGAGATGACCACGTCGGTGACGTCCTCGGAAGCGAGCCAGGCCAGCTGGTGCCCCAGGATCGGCGTGCCCGTGCCCGGTATCTCCACCAGCGGCTTCGGGCGGTCGTCCGTGTAGGGCCGCAGCCGGGAGCCCTGGCCGCCGGCCAGGATGACGGCCTGCGTCACGGCCGGGCGGGCGCTCGCCCCGGCGGACGGGGCCGACAGGGGCTGCGGGGACGCGAGGTCGGCGGTGGGGCCGGAGTCAGCGGTCATGCCTGAACAATAGGCGCGCCCCGCGATGGACTCATAGGGCTGTCTGACAAACCCTAGCCCGCGATACCCGATGCGAACGAGCCGTCGCAGACCGGGCGGGCGAAGGAGCGGGCCCGCTGGACGTCGCCCTGGTACTTGCGCACCGCGGCCTTGCCCAGCTCGGTGGCGAGCGAGGAGCAGTACGGCGTCAGCGACGGCTGCTCCCGCATCGAACGCTCCAGCAGGTCCAGCGCGGAGCCCGGGTTGTGCGCGCGCAGCTCGTCCAGCAGCGCGACGCGCAGCGACTCCTGGGGAGCCAGGCCGTCCTGGGGCTTGCCGGCTCCGGAGGCCCGGCCGATCCCGGCGCCGTCGCCGCTGGACGCGGCCACGACCTGCTGGTCGAGCCCGGTCGGCGGGGCCCACGGCACCCTGGTCACGGCGAGGGTGCCGGTGGTCACCAGGACGACGGGCAGGGTGAGGGCGATGGTCTGGCCGATACGGCGAACAAGCTGCTTCACGATCAGGAGAGTAGCGCTGAGTGTGGCCTGGATTGCCCTCCGTTACCCCATCGAGTGACATCGTGTCCGGGTTCGTCCCCTCACCGTGTTGACGCGGCGGCGCTCCGGGCGGGGAAGCGGGTGCCGGTGACCCTGCGGGCCCGGGGTCGGCCGAGGGCTGCCGAGGCGACGGAGCACCCCCGACACGACGGAGCCCCGTCGGACCACGGGTGGTCCGACGGGGCTCCGGCCGCTGTCCTGCGCGGGCCTCAGCTGGAGAGGCGGGCGCCGGTGCTGGTGGAGAAGACGTGGGTCTCGTTGGCGATCGGCACCACGTGAATGGTCTCGCCGCGCTGCGGGACCTGACGGCCGTGCACGCGCACGACCAGGTCCCGGTCCTCGCCGCCGATCTTGGTGGTGCCGTAGACGAAGCCGTCCGAGCCGAGCTCCTCGACCACGTTGACGGTGACGGCGACGCCCTCGATGCCGCCCGACGGGACGACCTCGAAGTGCTCCGGGCGGATGCCGACGGTCACGGTCTTGTCGGTGCCGGAGCCGGCCAGGTCCTCGCGGGAGATGTTGACGACCGAGCCGCCGAACTTCACGCCGCCGTCGACCAGGGGCACCTCGACCAGGTTCATCGCCGGCGAGCCGATGAAGCCGGCGACGAAGAGGTTGGCGGGCCGGTCGTACATGGTGCGCGGGCTGTCCACCTGCTGCAGCACGCCGCCCTTGAGCACCGCGACGCGGTCACCCATGGTGAGCGCCTCGGTCTGGTCGTGGGTGACGTACACCGTGGTGATGCCCAGGCGGCGCTGCAGGCCGGCGATCTGGGTACGGGTCGAGACGCGGAGCTTGGCGTCCAGGTTCGACAGCGGCTCGTCCATCAGGAAGACCTGCGGCTCGCGGACGATGGCACGGCCCATCGCGACACGCTGGCGCTGACCGCCGGAGAGCGCCTTCGGCTTGCGGTCCAGGAACTCGGTGAGGTCGAGGATCTTCCCGGCCTCCTCGACCTTGGCGCGGATCTCCGCCTTGTTGACGCCCGCGATCTTGAGCGCGAAGCCCATGTTCTCGGCGACGGTCATGTGCGGGTACAGCGCGTAGTTCTGGAACACCATCGCGATGTCCCGGTCCTTCGGCGGCAGGTGCGTGACGTCGCGGTCACCGATGCGGATCGCACCGCTGTTGACGTCCTCCAGGCCGGCCAGCATCCGGAGGCTGGTCGACTTGCCGCAACCCGAGGGGCCGACCAGCACGAGGAACTCGCCGTCCTCGATCTGCAGGTCCAGCGCGTCCACCGAGGGCTTGTCGGCCCCGGGGTAGACACGGGTCGCCTTGTCGTACGTCACAGAAGCCATGGCTGTGCTCTCCTTCACCGGCAGGAACGTGCCGGACGATCCGAGTAAAGGGCGGATGTCGTACCCGTCGGCCCGTCAAGTGGTCTGAACCACTGTGCGAACCGACTCCCGGCGACGCTACCTGCGCTTCCGCCGCTTGTCAGCCCCCAGCAAGCCCGATTTCGGCATCGGTTCCATCACGCCCACCCGTCCCGCCAACCCCCGGATATGCCAGCACCGCCCCGCCCCGGCCCGGTAGACTGCCCCCGGTGCCGCCGTGATCCGTCGCGGACGGCCACCATGCCTCCTTAGCTCAGCTGGCCAGAGCACCGCTCTTGTAAAGCGTAGGTCGTCGGTTCGAATCCGACAGGGGGCTCTCGTTGCCACCCCGGATGAGCTGCAGCTTTGGCCTTCTGGGAGCTTGATCACCGGCCTCGGACTTCGCGTCCGAGGCCGTTTGCGTGAGCGATGCGTGAGCGGATGGCCCGGTGGCGGCTGATGCCGGGCTGGACTGGGCATCCTTGCGCGGCCTGTTCGCCCGGGGGACGAGCCGGGCCGCCGCCTCCGCGATCGCCCGGTCAACCTGCGGGAGCAGGGTCGTGTACGTGTCCGAGGTGATGCCGATCGAGGAGTGGCCGAGTATCTCCTTGATCGAGTGCAGGTCCGCGCCCGCCGCGTGAGCGAGCGTGGCCGCGCCGTGCCGGAGGTCGTGCAGCCGGATCGGCGGGAGGGCGGCCTCCTCGATCAGCTCGCGGAACCGGTCGGTCACGGCGGTGGGGTGCAGCCACTCGCCGTTCTCCTTGGTGAAGACCCGGCCGGTCTCGACCCAGGCGTCGCCCCACTGCTCGCGGTCGGCCCGCTGCCGCTCGCGATGGGCCTCAAGGACGGCCACGGTCTCGGAGTCGAGGGCGATGGTGCGGGCGCCCGCGTCAGTCTTGGGGTCGTCCTCGTAAACCGCCCAGCCGTCCACGACGAGCTGCTTGGCCACGGTGAGGAGCCCCGCCTTTAGGTTGGTGTCAGCCCACCGCTGGCCGCAGGCCTCGCCCCGTCGGAGTCCCCGGAAGGTGACGAGGTGGAACAGCGCGTAGAGGCGATCCTCGGCGGCCTGGTCGAGGAACAGGCCCGTCTGCTCCGGCGTCCAGACCATCACCGGGGACGGCCGCTCGCCGGTGAGCTCCCAGTGCTCGATCCGCTCCTCGGTCCACACGAGCGGCTTGGGTCGCCTCGCCGACTCCAACTCGACGGGGGAGGCCGGGTTGAAGGTGATGATCTGCCGCCGGATTGCAGCGTTGAGACCGGCTCGGAGCGTGGAGCGGATCCGCTGGCAGGTCGACGCGCTGACGGTCCGGCGGAACGGCTCCATCTCGGTGATGGCAGCCTTGAGAGAGCGGTTTGTGAGTGTTTGACTGGTTCTGGTGTCACCTGATGGTGTGAGTGTGGACTGGAGTTCGCTCGCTCGGCGCCGCTGCTCTGCT
>NZ_JBFBIL010000055.1:0-53322 GCF_040685575.1 Kitasatospora sp. NPDC088351
CCAGCGCGACCCCGGTCCGGCGGTGGATGCGCTGGGCCTCGGTCAGGCCCGAGCCCGGCGGCACGGTGGGCATCCGCGAGGGCACGTTGTCGTAGACCAGCGGCCGTACGCCGCGTCGGACCTTCTGGTTCAGGACGCTGACAGCGGTCACGGTGTGCGCGGCCACGGCGGGTGGCCTGGCCGTCTACCAGAACGGCTCCGGGCCCACCACGAGCAGGGCGGTGACGTCCGACGAGGCGGCCCGCATCGCACTGTCGCGCCTGACCCTGTACCAGGCCAGTCCGGTCGCGGTGACCCTCACCGCCGCCGAGGGCGGCGGCGTGGTGATCCGGGTCGACGGGGTCGTGGACTACCGCAATCACCGGGCCGTGGGCAGCTACCAGGCGACCGGGGCCACCGGGCAGCTCGACCACGGTCTGATCGTGTGGGACAGCCGCGGTCTGGGGCTGGCACCGGAGCCGGAGGGCGCCGGCGGCCCGCCGTGGCAGCGGGCCGAGCACGTTCCCCGCCCGGGCTGGTCACCGCGCGCCTACACGACGGACCCCCTGGACGCCGGGCTCCAGTTGCTGATCCAGCTCGGCGCGGACCGGCCCGACAATCCGCTGCTGCTCGCGCAGTCCGGGCCGCGATGGCTGGGAACCGACCGGATCGACGGCCGGAACTACGACAGGTTCTCCGGACCGCGCTCCCGCGACGCCACGCACGGGGCGGGGCCGGACGGCGAGTTGTCGCCGCTGACGTACTGGATCGACGGCGACGGCGGTCTGCGGCGGGTGACGATGCGGATGCCGGGCCTGGGCACCCCGACGACCGTGGAGATCACCGGGCGTGACGACGGCGCGCGGCTGCCCGAGGCACCGTGGGCCGCGGGCTGACGCGACCACCCCGAAAGAGGCACCGCGATCGGTACCGAAAGCGGCACCGGCGGGGCTCCCCGGCGGCCGAGCGGGCCTTCCGGCAGCTCGACTCGCCTTCCGGGGAGCCCCGTCGGCCGTGTCCCGGGCCTGAGCGCGCCGACCGGGCTCAGCTCGGCCGCGGCATGACGGTGGCGTCGGTCGGCAGGGGGTAGCGGTCCGGGTCGACCGGGCCGGGGAGGTCCGTCGCCGGGCGGCCGGGTTCCGCCGGGTCCGGCATCGACGGCTGGGCGGGCGGGACGGGCACGGAGTTGAAGGGCGTACCGGGCGGCGGCTGGACGGGCACGGACCGGCCGGCCGGGACGGCCTGCCGCGGTGTGACACCGCAACCGGCAAGGCCCTCCAGGCCGTTCGGGCTCTGGGTCGCGGGCGAGTTGCCGCTGAAGCAGTTGCCGGGGTCGGCCGCGGCCATCACCAGGTCGGCGCCGTTGGCCGTGACGCTGTTGCCTTCGATGCGGTTGCCGACGGCCGGGTGCCCCGGGAGGTCGGTGACGACGACCCCGGCCGCGCGGTTGCCCCGGACGAGGTTGCGCGCGATGTGGTTCTCCGTGCCGCCACCGATCCCGATGCCGATGCCGAAGCCCCCGTCGGCCTGCTCGGGCGAGTCCGCGGCGTTGTTGTCGGTGATCACGTTGCCGGCGATCACCGCGCCGTGCTGCGGGGCGAGTGCCTCCAGGTCGTTGGAGTTCACCGTCACCCCGACGCGGTTGCCGACGACGCGGTTGCCAAGCACCGTCAAGCCGTCCGAGGCGTTGGTGATCTCGATGCCGACCGCGTTGCGCTCCACCGTGTTGCCGCGCACCAGCGTGTCGCAGGGCTTGCACTGGCCGACGTAGATGCCGGAGTCGGCCCCTCCGGAGGCGTAGGAGTCCTCGATGACACCACTGCGCGCGTCGAAGGCGTAGATGCCGTAGAGCCCGTTGTTGTACGCCGTCACCCTGGAGGCCCGGAACCCCTGCACCGGCGGGAACCGGACGGTGTCCAGCGGGTCGTAGGCCGACCCGCCGGCGCCGCGGTACTGCAGCTTCTCGTCGGTGACGCCGGTGAACAGCACGCCGTTGGCGAGGTAGCCGTGGACGGTGAGGTTCTCCACCACCGAGCCGGCACCGGAGACGGTGATGCCGTTGGTGAGCCGCTGCCCTCCGTCGAAGACCACCGCGTTCCGGTCCGATCCGCGCACCACCACCCGCGGGACGGTGACCCGCACGCTCTCCCGGTACACGCCGGGGTGAACCAGCACCGTGTCCCCCTCACGAGCGATGTCCACCGCCTGCTGCACCGTGCGGAAGTCCTCCGGTACGCGAAGGACGTTCCCGGCCGGGTGCTGATCGGCGGACGGCTTCGAATCGGCCGACGAGCAACCCGTGGCCGCCGCCGCGACCGCGACGACCAGCGCCGTCAGGTACCGCGGCAGGTACCGCGGCGCCGGTGCCCGGGACACGGCAGGCCCGGGCACCGAACGATTCAACAGACCATGAGGAGGCAGGATTTGCATGACAGGTGTTCTATCGTCTCCAATATCGCCCATGCACACCGAACCGGGAAATGCGCAGGAGCCGGCACGAATCGCCGCAACCGGTTTGGACCGCCGGAGCCTCCTCACTGCCGGAGCGGTGCTGGCCGCCGGGATCGGCACGGCGGCGGAGGGGGTGGTGAGCAGCGTCCGGGCATCGCGCCGTGGCGCCGCTTCCAGCGCCGCCCCGCCACCCCCGGCGGCGATTTCCTTCCACGGCGCCCGGCAGGCCGGCCTGACTGCGCCTCAGTTACCCGTCACACAGCTGTTCTCCCTGGACCTCCCGCCGACCTCCGCCACCGCGGACCGGGAGACCCTGCGCACCGTCCTGGAGGCGCTGACCCGCACGCTCTCCACCGCTGCCGCCGGTACGCTGCCCGACCTGCGGCTGCGGACCGACGACCCGGCCCGGCTCACCTCCCTGGTCGGCGTCGGCCCCGCGCTCGCCTCCCGGCTCGGCCTGAACGTCCCGGGCGAGCTGGCCGACCTGCCGCCGTACCCCGGCGACCGCCTCGACCCGGCACGCGGCAACGGCGACGTGCTGGTCCAGCTGTGCGCCGCCGACCGCTGGACGCTGACCGTCGTCGCCGAGCTGGCCACCACCACCGCGAGGGCCGCCGGCGCCGTCCCGCGCTGGACCCAGTCCGGTTTCCTGCCTCCCACGCCCCCGGGCACCACCGCGCGAAACCTGTTCGGGTTCAAGGACGGCACCGCCAACCCCGACGACGAGGCCGCCCGGCAATGGGTCTGGGGCCCGCCAGGAGCCCACGAGAACGGGACCATCCTGGTCTACCGCAGGATCCGCATGGATGTCGCCGGCTTCGCGGCACTCCCCGAGGACCGGCAGAACATGACGATCGGCCGCCGCTCCGGCGACGGCGTCCCGCTCACCGGCACCGCCGAGCACGACGAGCCGGACATCTACGCCAAACACCCGGACGGCTCCTACGTCATCCCCGCGACCTCCCACATCCGTCTCAGCAGCCCCCGCCTCGACAGGGGCGCCCGGATGCTCCGTCGCGGCTACAGCTACGACGACGGCCTGGAGGACCGCGGCCTGCTGTTCTGCGCCTTCATGCGCGACCCCGCCCTCTTCACCCGCGTCCAGGAGCGCCTGGCCGCCCGCGACGCGCTGTCCCCCTTCGTCGAACACCAGGCGTCGGCCGTGGCCTACGTGCTGCCCGGGGCCGCGCCGGGCGGCACCCTCGGCGAACAGCTCTGGGCGTGAGCGAGGCCGGTGCCGTCCGTCCGGGAGTCGTTCCGGACGGACGGCACCGGCCTCGTCGGGTGTGAGGTGTGCTACCGGCGGCCGCGCGCCGGTGCGGAGTTGAGCTTGGAGCTGAGCGCCGACAGGAAGATCGGGAGCTTGTCCACCGCGGTCTTGGGGACGGGGGTGACCTGGACCGTGTCCCGCACCACGTCCTGCACGACGAGCTTGTACGTGCCGCCCTCCTCGACGAGTTCGGCGGCGTAGAGCAGTGTTTCCACCAGTGGTCCTCCGGTTGTCTGTGGTACGAGGGGTCAGGAGCCGTTGAGCCAGGCGTTCCACGCCTTGGTGGCCTGCTGCTCGTCCGCTCCCTCGGCGAACAGGTGGTGGCCCAGCCAGATCGGCCAGTTCCAGGAGCTGCCGTTGAAGAACCGGTACAGCGCGTCCGGGCCGCGCAGCCCGATGAAGTCGGGGCTGAGCCAGTCCACGACCACCTCCTCCGGGCCGCTGTCCGGACCGGGGACGTGGAGTTCGAGCCGGTCGCCGACGGCCGCGTCGTCGGCGAGGCCGAGGCGTCGACGCAGGGCGGCGAAGTCGGCCGGGTCGGTGGTGGGTTCGGGGCGCTGGGCCTTGATGTAGACGGCGGGGCGGCCGCCGAAGTGCCGCAGGTACTCGGCGAGGCCGTGCTGGTAGAAGTGGACGTGCTTCTCGGCCGCGTCCGCCTTGGTGTCCCAGATCTCGTCCCAGACTCCCTCGTGCACCCAGTGGATTCCCATGCGCAGGTGGCTCGTTCCGCTGTCCACCGGCTCGATCCGGTAGCTGAGCGTGTTGGAGAATTCGTTGCCCAGGGTCGCCCGGACGGCGAAGTGGCTCGGTGGCTCCCACACCACGACCGTACTGTCGGACCGGGTGGCCTTTCCGCCGACGCGCGGCTCGACCTCCATGGGGTACAGCCAGCCGAGGTTGCCGGCGCCGGTGGCGACCGCGGCCCAGACCTGTTCGGGTGTCGCGGGCAGGTCCTGTTCCGTGCGGACCTCGAACTCTCGGGTCATGGTCGGTTCTCCTTCGTCATCGTTCAGGTGTCAGTAGGTGAGCGGGAGGGCGCTCAGCCGCCGTTGCAGCGGGTTGGGCCGCCATTCGAGGGCCGCGCCGTCGGCCAGCCTCAGCTGCGGAAGCCGACGGACCAGCGTGCTGACGGCCACCTCCGCCTGGAGCTTGGCCAGCGGGCCGCCGAGGCAGAAGTGCGGGCCGTTGCCGAAGCTGAGGTGCCGGTTGCCGGGGCGGGACAGGTCGAGCCGGTCGGGGTCCTCGAAGCGCTCGGGGTCGCGGTTGGTCGCGGCGAGGAACAGGTACACCAGCTCGCCCTCGCGCAGTGTCCGCCCGCCGATCTCGACGTCCTCCGCGACGACCCGGACGATCGCCTGGGTCGGCGTGTCGTAGCGGGCCAGTTCGTCCACGGCGGTGCGGATCAGCGCCGGGTCCTCGCGCAGCCGGGCCAGCTGGCCGGGGTGGCGCAGCAGGGCGAGCATGCCGTTGCCGACCAGGTGGGTGGTGGTCTCGTCGCCCGCGGTGATCAGGACGAAGCAGGTGGACAGCAGCTCGGAGTCGGTGAGCCGGTCGTCCTGCGCCTGCGTCGCGACCAGGGCGCTGATCAAGTCGTCGCCCGGGTCGGCCCGGCGTCGGCGGACAAGTCGGGCGAGGTACTCCTCGTACTGCGCGATCGCCGCCTCGGACTTGTCGATGTCCTCGCTCATCCGGCCGAAGCGGCGGAACCAGGTCTTGACCTGCGGGCGGTCCTCGGGCGGGATGCCGAAGAGCTCGCAGACGACGGACAGCGGCAGCGGGGAGGCGACCGCCTCGATCAGGTCCATGGCCGGCCCGGCCGCGAGCGCCTCGTCGACGAGCCGGTCGACGATCCGCTGGATGCCGTCGCGCAGGGCTTCGACGCGCCGGGCGGTGAACGCGCGGTTGGCGAGCTTGCGCAGCCGGGCGTGGTCCGGCGGGTCGGTGTTGGTCATCACCCGGCCGAGCCGGTCGGTGAGCCGGCTGAAGGCCTTCAGGTCGCCGCCGAGCGCGCCGTAGGCGCGGGTCATGCGGTCCCGGTCGTTGGACAGCCGCAGGTCGCCCAGGGCCGCCTCGACGTCGGCGTACCGGGTGAGGTGCCAGATGCCCTCGGCGCTGCGGTGGACCGGGCTCTCACGCCGCATGCGGGCGTAGAACGGGTACGGGTCCCGGCGGGCCTCGGGCGTGCGCAGCGCCGCGGCGAGGTCACCGGGCCGGGCGAGGCCCGCGCTGCCGCGGGCCTCGTCCAGGGTGTCGGTGGAGGTCACGTCGGCCGCGTTACCGCTGGGCGTCCATGGCGTCGGCCAGGCTCTTGGGCCGCATGTCGGTCCAGGACTGCTCGACGTATTCCAGGCAGGCGGCGTGGGTGTCGGGGCCGTGGGTGACGGTCCAGCCCTCGGGGACGTCCGCGAACTGCGGCCACAGCGAGTGCTGGTTCTCCTGGTTGACGAGCACGAGGAAGGTACCGTCCTGGTCGTCGAAGGGGTTGCTCATGGAAATCAGTCCTCCTGGTTGCGGGTTGGGGTATCACCGGTGGCCTCGGCGAGCTTGGCGGCCAGGATCGGTCCGATCTGGGCCAGCGAGCCGGCTTGGGTCATCCGGTTGTGCCGGGTGGCGATCTCGTGCGATTCGATCCGGCCGGCGATGTAGGGGCGCCAGATCCCGGGCCCGGCGTTGTCCTCGGTCCGGTCGATCGTGGAGTTGAAGAGCAGCAGGTCTCCGTCGAACTCGCCGGGAACGAAGTCGACTGCCAGCTTCGCGTTGTTGATCATGATCTGGACGATGACCTCGATCTGTCGCTCCGTCAGCCCGGCCAGCGCGCTGCCCCGCCGGTTCAGGATCTCGGCGACCTCGCCGTAGGTCAGCGCCCGGTCGCCCAGCTCGTCCGGGTCGACGTCGAGCACACCGACCAGCACGTCCCGCTCGGTGGGCACGGGCACCTCCTCGAACTGCACGTCCTTCACCGGGTAGGCGTCGAGGATCGCCAGCAGTGCGGTGCGCTCGCCGCGCGACTGGAGCTCGCAGGCGAGCGCGTGGGCGATCAGCCCGCCGGCGGACCAGCCGAGCAGCAGGTACGGGCCCTCCGGCTGGATCTTGCGGATCTGCTCGGCGTAGTCGGCCGCCATCTCCTCGAAGGACGTCGGCAGCGGTTCGGGCCGGCCGAGGCCGCGCGCCTGGATCGCGTAGACCGGGTGCTGGGGACCGACGTGGTTCAGCAGCCCGCTGTACGACCAGCTGATGCCGCCGCCGGGGTGGATGCAGAACAGCGGTGTCCCGTTCCCGGTGGTGCGCAGCGGCAGTACCACGTCCAGCGCGTCATCGGGATCGTTCATGACCAGGCGTTCGGTGAGCCCGGCCACGGTCGGCGCTTCGAACAGCGTGCGCAGGCCCAGCTCGACGCCGAGGGTCTCGCGGACGCGGGACGCCAGGCGGGCGGCCAGCAGCGAGTGCCCGCCCAAGCCGAAGAAGCTGTCGTCGATGCGGACCTGCTCCCGGCCGAGGACCTCGGCGAACAGGTCGCACAGCAGCTGCTCCTGCGGCGTCCGGGGGCCGCGTCCGGTGCCCGGCGCACCGTACTCGGGGGCGGGCAGGGCAGCCCGGTCCAGCTTGCCGTTGGCGGTCAGCGGCAGCGCGTCCACGGTGACGAACGCCGACGGCACCATGTACTCGGGCAGCTCGCGGCTCAGCCGGTCGAACAGCTCGCCCGCCTCGGGCACCCCCTCGGGGGCGGCCACCAGGTAGCCGACGAGCCGCTTGTCGCCCGGCTGGTCCTCACGGGCCACCACGGCTGCCTGGGCGACGCCCGGGCAGCTCGCGAGCACGGCCTCGATCTCGCCGGGCTCGATCCTCAGACCGCGCAGTTTGACCTGGTGGTCGGCCCGTCCGGCGAACTCCAGCGTGCCTCCCCCAGCGCCCACGGCCTGGCGGCCGGGAGGTGCCCCCACCGGCCGGGGGTGCCCCCATGCCTGCCACCACGCCAGGTCGCCGGTGCGGTACATCCGGCTCCCGGCCGGCCCGTACGGGTCGGCGGTGAACCGCTCGGCCGTCAGACCCGGGCGGCCGAGGTAGCCGCGGGCCACTCCCACTCCCGCGAGGTACAGCTCGCCGACCATGCCCGTCGGCACCGGCCGCAGGTGGTCGTCGAGCACGTAGGCGCGCATGTTGGCCATCGGCCCGCCGATCGGCACGGTCGCGGCGTGCTCGGGGAGGGTGCGCACCGGGTGGCAGGTGGCCAGGGTCGTGGCCTCGGTCGGCCCGTAGCCGTTGACCACCTCGATGCCGGGGCAGGCCGCGCGCACGCGGGCGACGGCGGCCGGGGAGACCACGTCACCGCCGGTCCAGACCTCGCGGACCCCGGCGAGCAGGCCCGGCCGCTCCTCGGCGACCAGCCGGAACAGGCCGGCCGTCAGCCACAGGCCGGTCACCCGGTGCTCGGTGACCGTCCGCTGCAGCAGGTCGAGGTCGAGCCGCTCCGGCGGTGCGACCACGACCCGGCCGCCGCTGAGCAGCGGCACCCACAGCTCGTACGTCGAGAGGTCGAAGGCGGTCGGGGAGTGCATCAGCACCCGCTCGTGTCCGCCGCCGCGCCATTCGGGGGTGAGCGCGAGGCCCACCACGTCGCGGTGGGTGACGGCCACGCCCTTCGGCCGCCCGGTGGATCCGGAGGTGTACATGATGTACGCCAGCTGCCGGGGGTCGCAGGGGACTTCGAGTTCGGACGAGTCGGGCTCGGCCCGGAGCAGCGCGGTCGGCACGTCCTCGGTGAGCACCAGCGCGGCCCCGGTCTCCCGCAGGATCAGCTCGATGCGGGACGACGGGAAGCGCGAGTCGAGCGGCACGTAGGCGCCGCCCGCCTTGACGATCGCGAGGATCGCCACGACCAGCTCCGCCGAGCGCTCCAGCATGACCGCGACCGGTGTCTCCGGCCGGACGCCCCGGCGGATCAGCGCCCGCGCGAGGCGGTTGGTCCGCAGGTCGAGTTCCCGGTAGGTCAGCTCGATGCCGCCGGCCGCGACCGCCACGGCGTCCGGGGTGGCCCGGACCTGGCGGGCGAACAGTTCCGGCACCGCGGCCTCGGGCAGCTCGGCGGTGGCGCCCGTGAACTCGGACAGCAGCCGGTGGCGTTCCTCGCCGGACATGATGTCGATCCGGCTGATCGGCCGGTCGGGGTCGGCGGCCGCCGCGCGCAGCAGCCGCGCCCAGCGGTCGAACAGCAGCTCCACGGTGGGCGCGTCGAAAAGGTCGGTGGCGTACTCCACCGCGCCGACCAGGCCGTCGAGGCCGCCGTCCGGGCGGAACTGCTCGGCCAGGCTGAAGGTCAGGTCGACCCGGGAGGTCCCGGTCGGCGCCTCCAGGTGGCCGGTCTCCAGCCCCGGCAGTGCGAACTCGCCCAACGGCGCGTTCTGCAGGGCCAGCATGATCTGGAACAGCGGGTGGTGGGCCAGCGACCGCACCGGGTTGACCACCTCGACCAGGTACTCGAACGGCACGTCCTGGTGGCCGTACGCGGTGAGTGCCTTCTGCCGCACCCGGCCGAGCAGTTCGGCGAAGCCGGGGTCGCCGCCGGTGTCGGTGCGCAGCACCAGGGTGTTGACGAAGAAGCCGACGAGCTCGTCCAGCGCCTGGTCGGTACGGCCGGCGATCGGGCTGCCGATGGGGATGTCCGTACCGGCGCCGAGCCGGGTGAGCAGCGCGGCGAGGCCGGCCTGGAGCACCATGAACATGCTGGCACCTCGCTCGGCGGCCAGGTCCCGCAGTGCCTGGTGCAGTTCGGCGTCCAGCCGGACCACGACCCGGCCGCCCAGCTGGGAGGCCACCGGCGGGCGGGGCCGGTCGGCGGGCAGCTGCACCTGCTGCGGAATCCCCGCCAGCTCGTCCTTCCAGTAGGCCAGTTGCCGGGCGAACAGACTGTCCGGATCGGCGGCGTCGCCGAGCAGATCGCGTTGCCAGCGGGTGTAGTCGGCGTACTGCACCGGCAGCGGGGACCACTGCGGCTCCTCGCCCCGGCAGCGCGCCGCGTAGGCCGCCGCGAGGTCGCCGGAGAGCGGGCCCATCGACCAGCCGTCGGCGGCGATGTGGTGCACCACGACCAGTAGCACGTGCCGGTCGGGGGCGAGCGCGTACAGCGCCGCCCGGACCGGCGGTTCCGCGGCCAGGTCGAAGCCGCGCCGGGCCGCGTCCGCCAGCCGTTCGGCCAGTCGGCTCTCGTCGATCTCGACCACCGGCAGCTCCGGGTGCGCCTGCGAGGCGCTCAGCACGACCTGGTACGGCACGCCGCCCGTCTCCCGGAAGACGGTCCGCAGGCTCTCGTGCCGGGCGATCACGTCCGCCAGCGCGGCGTGCAGGGCCTGCCGGTCGAGTCCGCCGGTCAGGCTCAGTGCGAGCGGCATGTTGTAGGTGGCGCTCGGCCCGTCCATCCGGTGCAGGAACCACAGGCGGCGCTGGGCGAAGGACAGCGGTACCAGCTCGGGACGCGGGTGGGCGGTCAGTGCGGGCCGCGCCGTTCCGGAGCCGTCGAGACGGGCCGCCAGCTTGGCCACGGTCGGGGTCTCGAACAGCGTGCGGACCTCCAGCTCCGCGCCGAGGGTCGCCCGCACCCGGGAGGCCAGGCGGGTCGCCAGCAGCGAGTGCCCGCCCAGGTCGAAGAAGCTGTCCTCGACCCCGACCTGGGCCAGCCCGAGCACCTCGGCGAACAGCTCGGCGAGGAGCTGCTCCTGCGGGGTGCGCGGCGCCCGCCCGGCTCCGACCGAGCCGAGGTCGGGAGCGGGCAGCGCGCGGCGGTCGAGCTTGCCGCCGGCCGTCAGTGGAAGCGTCTCCAGCGCCACGAACGCCGACGGGACCAGGTAGTCGGGCAGCCGCCCGCGCAGCCAGTCGCGGAGTTCGCCGATGAGGGCGCCGGTGCCCCTACTGCCGGTCGGGCGGTTGGTCAGCGAGGACAGCGCCCTGCCGGTGGCCCTGACCGGTCGGTACGGCTCGACCGGGGAGCCGTGGTGCGCCCGCGGATCCGCGAAGACGACGTCCACGGCGTCGGCCTGGGTGGCCGACCAGGTGACGCCCACCCAGCGGTCGAGTTCCCGCCCCAGCTCGTGGAAGTCGTCCGGGTCGGGCAGGCCGCCCTCCTCCGGGGCGTGCAGCCGTTCCAGCAGCTCGGCGAGCGAGGCGTCCCCGTCCTGCACCGCGCGGGCCAGGGCGGACTCCCGCGCCACCCGGCGGTTGGGCACCCCGGTGACCCGCAGCACGCCCGCGAGCGGCTGGGCCAGCAGCTCGCGCAGCTCGGCCAGGCCGGCGACCTGCCGCCCCCACTCCAGCTCGACCGGTCGGCCCGGGGCCGCCGGGGCGGCCGGCGACTTGTGCAGCGTCACGTCGTAGCGGTAGCGGCTCAGTTCGTTGTGGTGGCGGCCGCGTTTGACCTCCACGGCCACCACACCGACGTCCGTGCCGTGCTCCCGCAGGACGGTGAAGAAGTCCGGGTCGACCAGGAGTTCCTTCTCGACCCGGACGGCCTGCTCCACGGCGCGGCGCACTGCGGCGAGGTCGGCGCCGTCACCGGTTCGGTGCAGCTGAACGGCCGTGGCCAGCGGGCGCAGCAGCCGCAGGTTGCGGACGTCGCCGATGAAGAGCGCGCCGCCGGGGGCGAGCAGCCCCATCAGCTTCCCGATCACGTCCGCAAGGTACTCGGCGGACGGGAAGTACTGCACCACCGAGTTGATCACGATGGTGTCGAACGTCCCGGTGGGCAGTCCGTCGGTGTCGTGCGCCGGGCGGGTCTGCAGCACGACACGCTCGGCCAGGTCCTCCTGTCGGGCCACCTGGGCGGCCAGCGTGTCGATCGCGGTCGCGGAGAAGTCGGTCGCCCAGTAGGTCTCGCAGTGCGGCGCGACCTGCGAGAGCAGCAGTCCGGTACCGACGCCTACCTCCAGCACCCGGCGGGGGCGCAGGGCCAGGATGCGGGCCACGGTGGCGTCCCGCCACTCCCTCATCTGCTCGACCGGGATCGGGCTCGCGTCGTAACTGCTGTTCCATCCCACGAAGTTCCGGCCGAAGGCGGCTTCCTCGGGGGTGATGGGCAGGGCGTCGTAGATGTCCTGCCACTCGCCCACGTGGTCGGCTTCGAGACCGCTGTCCCGGGACGCCTCCAGACGCGGGACGACGTAGCCGATGAGCCGGTCGTCCTGGGCGAGGACGGCGGCCCGGGCGACGGCGGGGTGCTCGGCCAGGGCCGCCTCGACCTCGCCGGGCTCGACCCGGAAGCCGCGCACCTTCACCTGGTCGTCGGCCCGGCCGAGGTACTCCAGCTGGCCTCCCCCAGCGCCCCCAGCCTGGCGGCTGGGAGGTGCCCCCACCGGCCGGGGGGACCCCCAGGCACGGAACCGCACCACGTCGCCGGTGCGGTACATGCGGTCGCCGTCGTTGCCGAACGGGCAGGCGACGAACCGTCCGGCCGTCAGACCGGGTCGGTTCAGGTACCCGCGCGCCAGCCCGGCGCCGGCCACGTACAGTTCCCCCGGCACGCCCGGCGGCACCGGCCGCAGCCGCTCGTCCAGCACGTACACCCGAGCGTTGGCGATCGGACGGCCGATCGGCGGCACACCCGCCGCCGGGGACAGCGGGTCGCTCATCGTCGCGCACACCGTCGTCTCCGTCGGACCGTACGCGTTGATCATCCGCCGGCCCGGCGCCCACCGGGCCACCAGCTCCGGCGGACAGGCCTCACCCGCCACCACCAGCGTGGAGACGGGCAGCGAGTCCTCCGGGAGGGCGGCCAGGACGGACGGCGGCACGGTCACGTGGGTGACCGCCAGGCCCGGGTCGGTCAGCGCGGCCACCGGCTCGGCTGCGGGCAGCACCAGGGCCGCGCCGCGCAGCAGGGCGGTGAAGATCTCCGACACCGAGGCGTCGAAGCTGGGCGAGGCGAACTGGAGCACTCGGCTGCCGGGTTCGATCGCGAACCGCTCGATCTGGGCGGCCACCAGACTGGCCACGCCGCCGTGGCCGACCACGACGCCCTTGGGGCGGCCGGTCGAGCCCGAGGTGTAGATCACGTACGCCGGGTGCCGGACGTCCAGCGCGACCACCGGGTCGCTCTCCGGCCGGTCGGAGACCTCGGACACCAGCGCCGGATCGTCGACCACCACCACCGGCCGCGCGTCCTCCAGCATGAACGCGATCCGCGCCTGCGGATACGCCGGATCCACCGGCAGATACGCGGCCCCGGCCTTCAACACGCCCAGGACGGCCACCACCGACTCCACCGACCGCGGCAACGCCACCGCCACCAGTTGCTCCGGCCCCACACCCCGAGCGATCAGGGAATGCGCGAACCGGTTCGCCCGGGCATTCAGCTCCCGATACGTCAACTCCATGCCGCCACGGACCAGCGCGACCGCATCCGGCGTCGCCGCCACCTGCACCGCGAAGGCCTGCGGCACCGGGACGGCGCCCACCTCACGGGCTGTCGCGTTGCCCCGCTCCAGCAGCCGGTGCCGCTCGTCCGCGTCGAGGAGGTCGATCCGTCCGATCGGCTGCTCCGGATCGGCGGTGACCGTCTCCAGCAGGAGCGTCCAGCGCCGGGCGAGGGCGGCGACCGTCGACCGGTCGAACAGGTCGGTGGCGTACTCCACCACGCCGACGATCCCGGCCGGACTGCCGTCCGGACCGAACTGCTCGGCGAGGCTCACGCCGAGGTCGAACTTGGCGGTGCCGGTCGCCACCGCGAAGGTGGCCACGTCCAGGCCGGGCAGCGCGAACCGGCCCATCGGCGCGTTCTGCACAGCCAGGATGGTCTGGAACAGCGGGTGGTGCGACAGCGACCGGGACGGGTTCAGCACCTCCACCAGGTGCTCGAACGGCACGTCCTGGTGCGCGAACGCCTCCAGCGCCGTCTCCCGAACCCGACCCAGCAACTCGACGAACGACGGATCACCACTCGTGTCCGTCCGCAGCACCAGCGTGTTGACGAAGAACCCGACCAGCTCGTCCAGCGCCTCGTCCGTACGCCCCGCGATCGGACTCCCGATCGGAACGTCCGTCCCCGCGCCCAACCGCGTGTACAACGCGGCGAGGCCCGCCTGCAGCACCATGAACAGACTGGTGCCGGTACGCCGCGCCAACTCTGCCAGCGCTGTGTGCAGTTCGGGGCTCAGCTGCAGGCCGACCTGGTCCCCGCGCCAGCCCGCGACGGCCGGCCGCGGCCGGTCGGTGGGCAGCGGGAGCAGCTCCGGAAGGCCGGCCAACTGGCGCTTCCAGTAGTCGAGCTGTTCGGCGAACCGGCTTTCCGGGTCGGATGCGTCACCGAGCAGGTCGCGCTGCCACAGCGTGTAGTCGGTGTACTGCACCGGCAGGAGCGACCAACCCGGCGAGCGGCCCTCGCACCGGGCGGCGTACGCCTCGGCCAGGTCGCGGGCCAGCGGCCCGGTGGACCAGCCGTCACCGGCGATGTGGTGCACCACCAGCAGCAGCACGTGCTCGTCCGGCGCGACCGCCAACAGCTCGGCCCGCAGCGGGGGTTCCGCCGCCAGGTCGAAGGGCTGCCGGGCGGACTCGGCGAGCCGCTCCGTCAGCTCGGCCTCCGACACCTCGGTCAGCCGCGCCCGGGGCCGGGCCGCGCCGGGGTGCAGGACGAGTTGGCACGGTACGCCGTCGACCTCCGGGAAGACCGTCCGCAGGCTCTCGTGCCGGGCCACCACGTCGGCCAGTGCCTCGTCCAGTGCCGCCCGGTCGAGTGTCCCGGTCAGTCGGAGCGCCAGCGGAATGTGGTAGGTCGCGGTGCTGCCGTCCATGCGGTGCAGGAACCAGAGCCGGCGCTGGGCGAAGGAGAGCGGCACAGCCTCGGGCCGCTCGTGCGCGGTCAGCGCCGGGCGGGCGCGGCCCGCCTCGCTCAGCGCCGCGGCCAGGCCCGCCACGGTGGGTGCCTGGAAGAGCGCGCGCAGCCCCAGTTCCACACCGAGCACCGAGCGCACCCGCGCGGCCAGCCGGGTGGCGAGCAGGGAGTGCCCGCCCAGCTCGAAGAAGTCGTCGTCGACCCCGACCTTCGCCAGCCCGAGCACCTCCGCGAACAGCCCGCAGAGGATCTGCTCCTGCGGGGTGCGCGGCGCGCGGCCCGCCTCCGTGGTCACGGCCTCGGGCGCAGGGAGCGCCGCCCGGTCCAGCTTCCCGTTCGGCGTCACCGGCAGCGTGTCCAGCACCACGAAGACGGCCGGCACCAGGTAGTCCGGCAGGCGCTCGCGCAGGTGTGCCGCCAGCTCCGCCGGGCGAACCGCCGCGCCGGACCGCACGGCCACGTAGCCGATGAGCCTCTCCTCCTGGGCGAGGACGGCGGCCCGGGCCACGGCGGGGTGCTCGGCCAGGGCCGCCTCGACCTCGCCCAGCTCGACCCGGAAGCCGCGCACCTTCACCTGCTGATCGGCCCGGCCGACATACTCCAGCTCGCCGTCCGTGCGTCGCCGCACCAGGTCGCCGGTGCGGTACATCCGGTCACCGTCCGGGCCGAACGGGCAGGCGACGAACCTCCCGGCCGTCAGACCGGGCCGGTTCAGGTAGCCGCGCGCCAGACCCGGGCCGGCGACGTACAGCTCCCCCGCGACGCCCGGCGGCACCGGCCGCAGCCGCTCGTCCAGCACGTACACCCGGAAGCCCGCGACCGGTCGGCCGATCGGCGGCACACCGGAGGCCGGCGACAGCGGGTCGCTCATCGTCGCGCACACCGTCGTCTCCGTCGGACCGTACGCGTTGATCATCCGCCGGCCCGGCGCCCACCGGGCCACCAGCTCCGGCGGGCAGGCCTCACCTGCCACCACCAGCGTGGACGCGGCCACCGAGCCCTCCGGCAGGGCGGCCAGGGCCGAGGGCGGCAGGGTGACGTGGGTGACGGTCAGCCGGCGGTCCGTCAGGGTCTCCAGCGGGGCCTCGGCCGGGGCCAGGACGAGGGCGGCGCCGGTCAGCAGGGCGCTGCACAGGTCCCAGAAGGACGCGTCGAAGCTGGGCGAGGCGAACTGGAGCACCCGGCTGCCCGGCGCCACGCCGAGCCGCTCGGCCTGCGCCGCCACCAGGCCCGACACACCGCTGTGGCTGACCGCCACGCCCTTGGGGCGGCCGGTCGAGCCCGAGGTGTAGATCACGTACGCCGGGTGCCGGACATCCAGCGCGACCTCCGGGTCGTTCTCCGGCCGGTCGGAGACCTCGGACACCAGCGCCGGGTCGTCGACCAGCAGCGCCGGACGGGCATCGTCCAGCATGAACGCGATCCGCGCCTGCGGATACGCCGGATCCACCGGCAGATACGCGGCCCCGGCCTTCAACACGCCCAGGACGGCCACCACCGACTCCACCGACCGCGGCAGCGCCACCGCCACCACCTGCTCCGGGCCCACACCCCGGGCGATCAGCGCATGCGCGAACCGGTTCGCCCGGACGTCCAGCTCCCGGTACGTCAGCTCGGTGCCGCCGCAGACCAGCGCGACCGCATCCGGCGTCGCCGCCACCTGCGCCGCGAACAGCTCCGGCAGGCTCGCCTTGGCCGCCCCGTCCCCGACGGCGGGAAGCAGCTCGGCGCGCTCCTCGGCGGACAGCAGGTCGATCCCGCCGATCGGCCGTTCCGGGGCTGCGGCGACCGCGGCCAGCAGCCTGGTCCAGCGGGCGACCAGCGTCTCGACCGTCGCACGGTCGAACAGGTCGGTGCTGTACTCGACCGCACCGCTGAGCCCGGCCGGCGCGCCGCCCGGTCCGTGCTCCTCCGCGAACCCGAAGGTCAGGTCGAGCCGCGCGGTCCCCGTGGTCACGGCCATCCCGGAGACCCGCAGGCCGGGGAGGTCGAAGTCGCCGCCCGGCGCGTTCTGCACGACCAGCCCGGTCTGGAACAGCGGGTGGTGCGACAGCGACCGGGACGGGTTCAACACCTCCACCAGGTGCTCGAACGGCACGTCCTGGTGCGCGAACGCCTCCAGCGCCGTCTCCCGAACCCGACCCAACAGCTCCACGAACGACGGATCACCACTCGTGTCCGTGCGAAGCACCAGGGTGTTGACGAAGAACCCGACCAGCTCGTCCAGCGCCTCGTCCGTACGCCCCGCGATCGGACTCCCGATCGCGATGTCCGTCCCCGCACCCAACCGCGTGTACAACGCGGCGAGCGCCGCCTGCAGCACCATGAACAGGGTCGCCCCCGAGCGCCGCGCCAACTCCGCGAGCGCCGCGTGAAGTTCGGCGTCGATCCGGACGTCCAGCAGGTCGCCGCCGTACGACATGGCGGCCAGGCGCGGGCGGTCGACGGGCAGTTGCAGCTGCTCGGGCAGCCCCGCCAGCGCCTCGCTCCAGTAGCCGACCTGGCGGGCGAACACGCTGTCGGCGTCGTGCTCGTCACCGAGGATCTCGTGCTGCCACAGGGTGTAGTCGCCGTACGTCACCGGCAGCGGCGGCCAGGCGGGTGTCCCGCCGCCCCGCCGGGTGGCGTAGGCGGTGGCGAGGTCGTGGGCCAGCGGGCCCATCGACCAGCCGTCACCGGCGATGTGGTGCATCACCAGCAGCAGCACGTGCTCGTCCGGCGCGACCGCGAGCAGTTCCGCCCGCAGCGGCAGGTCCGAGGTGAGGTCGAAGCCGCGCACCGCCGCCTCGCGCAGCAGGGCCGGTACCTCCGCCTCCCCGGCCGCGCGCACCGTCAGCGGGACAGCGGCCTCGGTGGCGTCCAGCACCCGCTGGTGCGGGACTCCGCCGGCGTGCGGGAAGACCGTGCGCAGGGTCTCGTGCCGGGCCACCACGTCCGCGAGCGCGGCGTTCAGGGCGGCCCGGTCGAGGTCGCCGGACAGCCGCAGGGCCAGCGGCATGTGGTAGGTGGCGCTCGGCGCGCCGAACTGCTGGAGGAACCAGAGCCGGCGCTGGGCGAACGACAGCGGCATCGGCTCGCGGCGGGGCCTGGGCACCAGGGCCTGCCGCGCGCGGCCGGCCTCGTGCAGGGCGGCCGCGAGCCCGGCGGGCGTCGGCGTCCGGAACAGGCTGCGCAGCTCCAGTTCGACGCCGAGGGTCGCCCGGACCCGCGACATCAGCCGGGTGGCGAGCAGGGAGTGCCCGCCGAGGTCGAAGAAGTCGTCGTCGACGCCCGCCCGCGGCAGGCCCAGGACCTCGGCGAACAGCTCGCAGAGGATCTGCTCCTGCGGGGTGCGCGGCGCCCGGCCGGCTCCGGCCGTGCCCGGCTCGGGCGCGGGCAGCGCCGCCCGGTCCAGCTTCCCGTTCGGCGTCAGCGGCAGCGCGTCCAGCAGCACGAACGCCGACGGCACCAGGTGGTCCGGCACCCGCTCGCGCAGGTACGCCGCCAGTGCTTCCGCGGTGGCCGGTCGCTGCGCCGAGGGCACCACGTACGCGACGATCCGCTGCTCCGGGGCGAGCACCGCGACCTGGGCGACGCCCGGGTGCGCGGTCAGCTCGGCCTCGATCTCGCCCGGTTCGATCCGGAAGCCGCGCACCTTCACCTGGTGGTCCACCCGGCCGGCGAACTCCAGCTCGCCGTCGGCGCGCCAGCGAACCAGGTCGCCGGTGCGGTACATCAGCGAGCCCGCCGGGCCGTACGGGTCGGCCACGAACCTGCTCGCCGTCAGCCCCGGCCGGTTCAGGTAGCCGCGGGCCAGCCCCGTCCCCGCCAGGTACAGCTCACCCGTCACCCCGGGGGCGACCGGCCGCAGGGCCGGATCCAGCACGTACGACCGGCAGTTGGCGATCGGCCGACCGATCGGCACCGGCAGCGGGCAGTCCGCCGGGTCGGCCGGCAGCGGGTAGGCGGTGATCACATGGGTCTCGGCGGGCCCGTAGTGGTTGTGCAGTACCCGGCCCGGGCGGCGGGTCTGGAAGCGGCGCACCGCGCCGCCCAGCCGCATCGCCTCGCCGGCCTGGGCGACCAGCCGCAGGCTCGGCAGCTCCAGCCCGGCTTCCTCGGCGGCCTCGGCCAGCGCCTCGACCACCAGGTTGGGCGCGAACAGCTCCCCGACCTCGTGCCGGTCGAGCCAGTGCGCGAACAGTTCGGCGCTGCGGCGCTGCTCCTCGGTCGGCACCACCAGGGTCTTGCCGTACAGCAGCGCGGAGAGCACCTCCTGCACCGAGACGTCGAAGCTGATCGCGGTGAACTGCGCGGTGCGGGTGCCGGGTTCGCCGCCGACGGCCTCGTGGTGCCACGCCAGCAGGTTCAGCAGCCCGGCGGCGGGCATCACCACGGCCTTGGGCCGGCCGGTGGAGCCGGAGGTGTAGATGACGTACGCCGGGTGCCGCGCGTCCACGGCGACGGCCGGGTCGTGCTCCGGCCGCTCCTCGGCCGGTGTGACGGCCGCGAGGTCGTCCAGGACCACGGCCGGCCGGGCGTCCTCCAGCATGTACGCGATGCGGGCGGCCGGGTAGTCCGGGTCGATCGGCAGGTACGCCGCACCCGTCTTGAGCACCGCGAGGACGGCGACCACCAGCTCGGCCGAGCGCGGCAGCCGCAGGGCGACGACCTGCTCCGGCCCCACCCCACGGGCGATCAGCGCGTGCGCCAGGCGGTTGGCCCGCCGGTTCAGCTCGCGGTACGTCAGCACGGTGCCCTCGAAGACCACCGCCGGGGCCTGCGGGGTCGCCCGGACCTGCGCCTCGAAGAGGGCCGGCAGGCCGTCGGCGGGAACCGGTCGGGCGGTGTCGTTGCGCGCCACCAGCAGCTCGTGCCGCTCCTCGGCGGTGAGGACGTCGATCCGGCTCAGCGGCCGGTCCGGCGCGGCGGCCACCGCCGCCAGCAGCCGCAGCCACCGGGCGACCAGGGCCTCCACCGTGGCGTGGTCGAACAGGTCGGTGCTGTACTCGACCCGCCCGACGATGCCCTCGGCCGTCCCGCCGGTAGCACCGCGCTCCAGCAGGTGGAAGCCGAGGTCGAACATCGCCGTGGGTGTCCGCACCAATTCGATCTCGGCGCTCAGGCCGGGCAGGGCGAAGTCGGTGCGGGGCACGTTCTGCAGCGCGAGCAGCACCTGGAACAGCGGCTGGCGGGCGAGCGACCGGGACGGGTTGAGGGCCTCGACGACGTGCTCGAACGGCAGGTCCTGGTGCGCGTACGCGGCCAGCGCGCCCTCCCGGACCCGGCCCAGCAGCTCGGCGAACGACGGGTCGCCGGAGGTGTCGGTGCGCAGCACCAGGGTGTTGACGAAGAAGCCGACCAGGTCGTCCAGCGCCTGGTCCGTCCGGCCGGCGATCAGGCTGCCGACCGGGATGTCGTCGCCCGCGCCGAGCTTGTCCAGCAGCGCCGCCAGCGCGGCCTGGAGGACCATGTAGGCGCTGGCCCCGTGCTCCCGGCCCAGGCGGACCAGCCCGGCGTGCAGCCCGGCGTCCAGCTCGACCGCGAGGTGGCCGCCGGAACAGGAGGGTGCGGAGGAGCGGTGGCGGTCGGCGGGAAGCCGGATCTGCTCGGGCAGGTCCGCCAGCGTCCGTGTCCAGTGGGCCACCTGGCGGGCGAACAGGCTCTCCTGGTCGGCCGCGTCGCCGAGCAGTTGGTGCTGCCACAGTGTGTAGTCGGCGTACTGGACGGGCAGTGGTGCCCACTGCGGTTCCTCACCCCGGCAGCGCGCCGCGTACGCGGTGGCCAGGTCGGTCGACAACGGGCCCAGCGACCAGCCGTCACCGGCGATGTGGTGGACCACCACCAGCAGCACGTGCTCGTCCGGTGCCGTCTCGAACAGCTCGGCACGCAGGGGTGGTTCGGTGGCGAGGTCGAATCCGCGCGCCGCGGCCGCCACCAGCAGCTCCGGCAGGTCCGTCCCGCCGGTCCTGGTGACCGGCAGCTGCGGCCGGACCGTCCGCGCGTCCAGCACGTCCTGGTACGGCACCCCGTCGACCTGCGGGTAGACCGTGCGCAGGCTCTCGTGCCGGTTGACGACGTCAGCCAGCGCCTCCTCCAGGGCAGCGCGGTCCAGCGGGCCGCAGAGCCGCCACGCCAACGGCATGTTGTAGACGGAGCTGGCGCCCTCCAACTGGTGCAGGAACCACAGTCGGCGCTGCGCGAAGGACAGCGGGACCCGGTCGGGCCGCTCAACGTGGCGCAGTGCCAGCCGCGCCTGGCCGGCCCGGCCGAGTCCTGCGGCCAGCCCAGCCACCGTCGGCGTCTCGAACAGGCTGCGCAGTTCCAGTTCCACACCCAGCGTGGCACGCGCCCGGGCCACCAGCCGAGTCGCCAGCAGCGAGTGTCCGCCGAGCTCGAAGAAGTCGTCGTCGACCCCGACCCGGGCTACGCCCAGCATCTGCGCGAACAGCTCCGCGAGGACGTGTTCCTGTGGTGTGCGCGGGGCCCGGCCGTCGCGTGGCGCGGTGTACTCGGGCTCGGGCAGGGCGCGCCGGTCCAACTTGCCGTTGACGGTCAGCGGCAGGCTCTCCAGGCTCACGAACGCGGTCGGCACCATGTGCTCCGGCAGCCGCTCGCGCAGGTGCGCCCGCAGCGTATCCGGTTGGAGCTCCTCCCCGGTGACGGGCACCACATAGGCGACCAGGCGCTGGTCCTCCGTACGATCCTGCCGGACGATCACGGCGGCCTGCGCGACGTGCGGGTGGTCGGCGAGCACGGTCTCGATCTCGCCGAGTTCGATCCGGAAACCCCGGACCTTGACCTGGTCGTCGGTACGCCCGAGGAACTCCAGGTTCCCGTCCGATCCCCACCGCACCAGGTCACCGGTGCGGTACATGCGCTCGCCGGCCGGCCCGAACGGATCGGCCACGAAACGCCCGGCAGTCAGACCCGGGCGGTTCAGGTAGCCCCGTGCCAGGCCCGCGCCCGCGATGTACAACTCACCCGCCACACCCGTGGGCGTCTGCCGCAACGCGCCGTCCAGCACGTACGACCGGGTGTTGCCGACCGGCCGGCCGATCACCGGGCGCGGGCTCGACTCCAGCGGCGCGATCACCGAGTTCACCGTGCACTCGGACGGACCGTAGAAGTTCAGGCACGACACCCCGTCGGCTGCCCGCAGCCGCTCCCACAACTGCTCCGGAACGGGCTCCCCACCCGCCGCGACCACCGCCGGACGCCACTGCGCATCGCCCAACAGACCTCGCTCGAACAGGACTTGAAGGTACGACGGGGTGGCGCCGACATAGTCCAGCCCGCACCGCGCAGCGTAGTCGACGAAGGCGTCCGGGTCAGCCCAGGTCTCCTCGTCCAGGACGTGCAGTTCGTGGCCCGCGAACAGGCCGAACAGCTGGTCCCAGGACGCGTCGAACGACACCGACGTGGTCAGTCCCACCCGCAGTCGCCCCTTCGGCCGCCGCGCGAACAGCAGCGGCCGCTGGTTGGCGAACAGGTTGAGCAGGCCGCCGTACGTCGACACGACGCCCTTGGGCCGCCCGGTCGAGCCGGAGGTGTAGATGACGTAGGCCGGATGCTCCGGATCGACGGCCACCTCCGGGTCCGCTGCCGGGAAGCCCTCCAGCGTCGCCGCGGTCTCCGGGTCGTCGACCACCAACCCCCCGGCGACACCGGCCCCGGGCAACCGGTCCCGGGTACGGGCATCGGTCACCACCATGACCGGCTGGGCGTCGTCGAGCATGTAGCCGATCCGGGCGGCGGGGTACTCCGGATCGACCGGGACGTACGCGGCACCGGCCTTCAGCACCGCGAGGATCGCCACCACCAGCCCCGCCGAACGCGGCAGGGCCACCGCCACCGGCCGTTCCGGCCCCGCCCCGCGAGCGATCAGGGCATGCGCCAGCCGGTTCGCCCGCGCGTCCAGCTCCGCATACGTCAACGATGCCTCCGGCCCCACCACCGCGACCGCGTCCGGCGTCGCCCGCACCTGCGCCCGGAACACCTCCGCCAGACTCTCGCTGGGACCCTCGGCCACCGGGCCGGTACCCAGCGCCAGCAGCTCACGCTCCTCCTCCGCGGCGAGCAGGCCGAATCGGCTGAGCCGCCGCCGCGGGTCGGCGACCGCCGCACGAAGCAACCGCTGCCACCACCCGATCATCGTCTCGACGGTGGCCGGGTCGTACAGGTCGCTGGTGTACTCGACGAACCCGTCGATCCCCTCCGGGGAGCCGTCCTCCGCGTGCCGCTCGGACATCGTGAAGATCAGGTCGAGCTTGGCGGTGGTCGTCGTCAACGGCATGTCGCCGACGTGCAGCCCGGGCGGGGCGAAGTCGGCCCGGGGCGCGTTCTGCAGCACCAGCATCACCTGGAACAGCGGGTGGTGCGCCAGCGACCGCGCCGGGTTGAGGGCCTCGACGAGGTACTCGAACGGCAGGTCCTGGTGGGCGTACCCGGCCAGCGCGGTGTCCCGCACCCGGCCCAGCAGCTCGGCGAACGTCGGATCGCCCGAGGTGTCCGTACGGAACACCAGGGTGTTGACGAAGTAGCCGACCAGCTCGTCGAGGGCCTGGTCGGTCCGGCCGGCGACCGGGCTGCCGACCGGGATGTCGTCGCCCGCACCGAGCTTGCTCAGCAGCGCCGCCAGCCCGGCCTGGAGCACCATGAACAGACTGGTCCCGTGTACGCGGGCGAGCTCGCGCAGTCCGCGGTGCAGCTCCGCGTCCAGCCCGGCCGGCACGAAGCCGCCCCGATGGGAGGCGACCGCCGGGCGGGGCCGGTCGGTGGGCAGCCGGAGCTGCTCCGGCAGCTCGGCCAACTGCCGCGTCCAGTAGGCCGCCTGGCGGGCGAACGGGCTGTCACCGTCGGTGGCGTCGCCGAGCAGCTCGTGCTGCCACAGGGTGTAGTCGGCGTACTGGACCGGCAGCTCCGCCCACTGCGGCTCCTCGCCCCGGCAGCGCGCCGCGTAGGCGGCGGTCAGGTCCTGCGTGAGCGGGCCCAGCGACCAGCCGTCACCGGCGATGTGGTGCAACACCAGCTGGAGCACGTGCTCGTCCGGTCCGAGCTCGAACAGGCCGACGCGCAGCGGCAGATCGACGGCCAGGTCGAACGGCCGGGCCTTCGCGGTCGCCAGCACGCCCGGCAGCCCGGCCTCGGTGGTCCGGCTCGCGTCCAGCCGCGGGCGGCCCGCCACGACGTCCAGCACCTGCTGGTGCGGCACACCGTCCACCGCCGGGAAGACGGTGCGCAGGCTCTCGTGCCGGGCGGCCACGTCCGCCAGGGCGGCCTCCATGGCCCGCCGGTCCAGGTTCCCGGACAGCCGCCAGGCCAGCGAGATGTGGTAGTTCGCGCCGGCACCCTCCAGCTCGTGCAGGAACCAGAGCCGCCGCTGCGCGAACGACAGCGGGATCCGCCCGGGCCGCGGGTGGGGTGCCAGTGCCAGCTGCGCCCGGCGGGCACCCGCCAGGGCGGAGGCCACGCCGGCCGGGGTCGGGGTCTCGAACAGGGTGCGCAGCTCCAGCTCCACCCCCAGGGTCGCGCGGACCCGGGCGGCCAGGCGCGTCGCCAGCAGCGAGTGCCCGCCCAGGTCGAAGAAGCTGTCCTCGACACCCGCCCCGGCCACCCCGAGGACCTCGGCGAACAGCTCGCAGAGGACTTGCTCCTGCGGGGTGCGCGGCGCGCGGCCGGTGCCCGCGGGGGCGAGGTCGGGAGCGGGCAGGGCCCGGCGGTCCAGCTTGCCGTTGATGGTCAGCGGCAGCGCGTCCAGCACCACGAACACCGACGGCACCATGTGCTCCGGCAGCCGTCCGGCCAGGTGGGCGCGCAGCTCGGCCGGGCGCGGCGCGGAGCCCGAGGCGGGCACCAGGTAGGCGACCAGCCGGGTGTCGTCGGCGCGGTCCTGCCGGGCCAGCACGGCGACCTGGGCGACGCCGGGGTGCGCGGCGAGCGCCGCCTCGATCTCGCCGAGCTCGATCCGGAAGCCGCGCACCTTCACCTGCTGGTCGGCCCGGCCGACGTAGCGCAGGCTGCCGTCCGCCCCTCGGCGCACCACGTCGCCGCTGCGGTACATCCGCGACCCCGGCGGCCCGAACGGGTCCGCCACGAACCGCCCGGCGGTCAGGCCGGGCCGGTTCAGGTAGCCGCGCGCCAGACCCGCACCCGCGACGTACAGCTCGCCGGGCACGCCCGGGGCCACCGGCCGCAGGCCGGCGTCGAGCACATACGTCCGCAGGTCCGGGAGGGACGTGCCGACCTGTCCTGCGGCGGTGCCTGACCGGTCGAGTGCCGCGTGGGTGACGTGCACCGTGGTCTCGGTGATGCCGTACATGTTGACCAGCCGCGGCGCGTCGTCCGGGTGCCGCTCGTACCAGCTCGCGAGGCGGGCGGGCTCCAGGGCCTCGCCGCCGAACACCACCGTGCGCAGGGCGAGTTCACGGCCGGTCTCGGGCGCCTCGACGTCCGCCTGGATCAGCTGGTAGAAGGCGGACGGCGTCTGGTTGAGCACGGTCACCCGCTCGCGGGCGAGCAGCTCCAGGAACCGGCCGGGCGAGCGGCTGGTCTCGTGGTCCACGACCACCAGTCGGCCGCCGTGCAGCAGCGCGCCCCACAGCTCCCACACCGAGAAGTCGAAGGCGTAGGAGTGGAAGAGCGTCCAGACGTCCTCGGCGGAGAAGCCGAACAGTTCCCGGGTGGTGTCGAACAGCCGCACCACGTTCCGGTGCGGGACCACCACGCCCTTGGGGTCGCCGGTGGAGCCGGAGGTATGGATGACGTAGGCCGGGTGCCCGGGGTCGACCGGGACCACCGGGTCCGTGTCCGGCAGCCCGTCCAGGCCCGCGGCGTCCAGCAGCAGCCGGTCCACCGCCTCCGCGCCCGGCAGGTCGCCGATCCGGCCGGTCGTCACGAGCAGCGCGGGCCGGGCGTCCTGGAGCAGGTAGGCGATCCGGGCCGCAGGGTACTCCGGGTCCACCGGCACGTACGCGGCGCCGGCCTTGAGCACCGCGAGGATCGCGACCACCAGCTCGGCCGAGCGCGGCAGGGCCACCGCCACCAGTTGCTCCGGCCCCACGCCCCGGTCGATCAGGACGTGCGCGAGCCGGTTGGCCCGGGCGTTCAACTCCCGGTACGTCAGCGACACTTCGCCGCTCACAAGGGCGGTCGCGGCCGGGTTCGCCCGTACCTGCCGCTCGAAGAGCGCGGTGATACCGCTCTCCGGCAGCTCGCCGTCCCGGCCTTCGCCGGCCGGCAGCAGCGCGCGGAGCTCGTCGGCGGACAGGACGTCCACCCGGCCGATCCGCCGGCCGGGGTCGGCGGACACGGCCCGCAGCAGCCGAAGCCACCGCTCGACGATCCCCGCCACGGTGGCCGCGTCGAACAGGTCGGTGCTGTACTCCACCAGGACCGACAGCCCGTCCGCACCGGGCTGTTCGGTCACCATGAAGGTCAGGTCGCACTTGGCCGTCCCGGTGTGGACCAGGTCGGTCGCCACCCGCAGCCCCGGCAGCTCGAACGCGCCGAGCGGCGCGTTCTGCAGGGCGAGCATGGTCTGGAACAGCGGGTGGTGCGACAGCGACCGGGCCGGGTTCAGCGCCTCCACCAGGTGCTCGAACGGCACGTCCTGATGCGCGTACGCGGCCAGCGCGTCGGCACGCACCCGGCCCAGCAGCTCGGTGAACGACGGGTCGCCCGACAGGTCGGTACGCAGCACCAGGGTGTTGACGAAGAAGCCGACCAGGTCGTCCACGGCCTCGTCGGTGCGCCCGGCGATCGGCGTGCCGATCGGGACGTCGGTGCCCGCGCCGAGCTTGCCCAGCAGGGCGGCCAGCCCGGCCTGGAGCACCATGAACAGGCTGGCCCCGCCGTCCCGGGCGAGCGCGCGCAGGCCCTGGTGCAGCTCGGCATCGATCCGCACCGGCAGGTGGGCACCCCGGTAGGACATCGCCGCCGGCCGGGGCCGGTCGAACGGCAGTTCCACCTGCTCGGGCAGGCCCGCCAGCTGCTCGCTCCAGTAGGCCAGTTGACCGTTCAGCAGGCTGTCCGGGTCCGAGCCGTCGCCGAGCAGTTCCCGCTGCCACAGGGCGTAGTCGGCGTACTGGACCGGCAGCGGCGACCACTCCGGCTTCGCCCCGTCGGATCGGGCCGCGTAGGCGGTCGTCAGATCCTGCGAGAGCGGCCCCATCGACCAGCCGTCACCGGCGATGTGGTGCACCACGAGCAGCAGTACGTGCTCCTCCGGTCCCAACTGGAACAGTTCCGCGTGCAGCGGCGGCTCCGCGGAGAGCTCGAAGCCGTACCGGGCCGCCTCCGCCAGCCGATCCGGCAGGTCGTGCTCGCCGACCTCGGTCACCCGCAGCCGCGGCCGTGCCACGTCGAGGTCCAGCACCCGCTGGCACGGCACGCCGTCGACCGTCGGGAAGGTGGTGCGCAGGCTCTCGTGCCGCTCGACCACGTCCGCCAGGGCGGCCTCCAGGGCTCGCTGGTCCAGGTTTCCGGACAGCCGCAGCGTCAGCGGGATGTTGTACGTGGCGCTCGGGCCCTCCATGCTGTGCAGGAACCACAGTCGGCGTTGCGCGAAGGACAGCGGAACCGTCCCGGGCCGCTCGCGCCGCGCCAGCGCCGGCCGCGCCCGGCCCGCGACATCCACCGCCGCCGCCAGTTCCGCCACCGTCGGCGCGTCGAACAGGTCGCTCAGCCTCAGCTCCACGCCGAGCACCGATCGCGCCCGGGCGACGAGCCGGGTGGCCAGCAGCGAATGCCCGCCGAGGTCGAAGAAGCTGTCGTCCGGCCCGGCCTCGGCCACTCCGAGCACTTCGGCGAACAGCCCGGCGAGCAGGTGCTCGGTCGCGGTGCGCGGGGCGCGGCCCGGGGCGACTGCGGCCTGCTCGGGCGCCGGGAGGGCCCGACGGTCGAGCTTCCGGTTCGGTGTCAGCGGCAGCGCGTCCAGCGTCACGAACGCGGCCGGCACCATGTACTCCGGCAGCCGCTCGCGCAGGTGTTCGCGCAGCGCGGCCGCGGCCACCTCGGCACCGGATGCCGGCACCACGTAGGCGACCAGCCGGGCGTCCTCTTCGGTGCGCACCAGAACGGCGGCCTGTGCGACCTGCGGGTGTTCGACGAGCACGGCCTCGATCTCGCCGAGTTCGATCCGGAACCCCCGGATCTTGACCTGGTCGTCGGTACGGCCGAGGAACTCCAGGTTCCCTCCCCCGGCCTCCGACCGGGGGGACCCCCAGGCGTCCCACCGCACCAGGTCACCGGTGCGGTACATGCGGGAGCCGGGCGGCCCGAACGGGTCGGCCACGAACCGCCCGGACGTCAGACCCGGCCGGTTCAGGTAGCCCCGCGCCAGGCCCGCGCCGGCGACGTACAGCTCGCCCGCGACGCCCGTCGGCATCGGTCGCAACGCGCCGTCCAGCACGTACAGCCGGGCGCCCGGGACCGGCCGGCCGATCACCGGGCGCCGGCTCGACTCCAGCGGCGCGACGACCGAGTTCACGGTGCACTCGGACGGCCCGTAGAAGTTCAGGCAGGACACCCCGTCGGCCTCACGGAGTTGCTCCCACAGCCGCTCCGGAACGGCCTCCCCGCCGGCTGCGACCACCGCCGGACGCCACTGCGGATCGTCCAGCAGTCCCCGTGCGACGAGGACTTCGAGGTAGGACGGGGTGGCCTCGATGAAGTCGAGGCCACGGCTCCGGGCGTAGTCGACGAAGGCGTCCGGGTCGGTCCAGGTCGCGTGGTCCGGGACGTGCAGCTCGTGGCCCGCGAACAGGGCCAGCAGTTGGTTCCAGGAGGCGTCGAACGACACCGACGTGGTCAACGCCACCCGCAGCCGTTGCCGGTCCTTCAGCAGTGGCGGGAACAGTGTCTGCTGCTGACCGGCGAACAGGTTGAGCAGCCCGCCGTGCGTCGGCACCACGCCCTTGGGTCGCCCGGTGGAACCGGAGGTGTAGATGACGTAGGCCGGGTGCTCCGGATCGACGGTCACCTCCGGATCCGCTGCCGGGCAGTCCGCCACCAGCGCGGCCGGCCCCGGGTCGTCGACCACCAGCCGCTCGGCGGCACCGGGCTCCGGCAGCCGGTCCCGGGTGCGGGAGTCGGTCACCACCAGGACCGGCCGGGCGTCGTCGAGCAGGTACCCGATCCGGGCGGCGGGGTACTCGGGATCGACCGGGACGTACGCCGCCCCCGCCTTGAGCACCGCGAGGATCGCGACCACCAGCTCGGCCGAGCGCGGCAGGGCCACCGCCACCAGCCGCCCCGGCCCCACCCCACGGGCGATCAGGGCGTGCGCCAGCCGGTTCGCCCGCGCGTCCAACTCCGCGTACGTCAGGGACGCGTCCGGCCCCACCACCGCGACAGCGTCCGGCGTCGCCCGCACCTGTGCCCGGAACACCTCCGGCAGGCTGCCGGCGGAGCCCTCGGCCACCGGGCCGGCGCCCAGCTCCAGCAGTTCCCGCTCCTCGTCCGCGGTGACCAGGCCGAGCCGGCCGACCGGCCCCTGCGGGGCGCAGTCCGCGACGGTGTCCAGAAGTGCGAGCAGACGCCTTTGGTGGACGGCGAGTTCGTCGTTGCTCCAGGTCCGGGGCGCGCCCTTGAGTTCGACCCGGAGTTCGTTGTCTCCCCGCCGACCGGTGATCCAGAGGGACAGCCCGGTGATCGGCTCCGGGAGCAGGTAGTGCAGCGTGGCGGGGTGCCCGGCGAAGCTCAGCGCGGAGTCGAAGGCCATGATGTTGACGACGAGCGGGAACGTCGCCCCACCGGCACCGGGAACGCCGAGGTCCCGAAACACCTCCTCGCTGCGGTAGCGCTGGTGCGCGAGGGCCGCGTCGGACTCCCGTGCCACCTCGGCGACCAGCTCGTGCCACCGCGTGTCCGGTCGCACCGACAGACGGAGGGGCACCACGTTCGCCACCGCGCCGGGGGAAGTCATCAGGTCGCGTCCGGCTCCCTCGCGGCCGGTGACGGGAAGGCCGATCAGCACGTCCCGGTCCCCGGTGAGCCGGTGGGTGTAGAGGGCTGCCGCTGCGATCAGCGGCCGGGACCAGTGGCCTCCCGTCTCCTGCGCCGCCGATCGCAGCGCTTCCACGCGGAGCACCCCCGGTTCCACCGCGGGATGCGGGCCGTTCCCGCTCCGCGGAGCCCGACCGGTGAGCCGGGTCGGATCCGGCCGGCCGGCGAGCAGCTCCGTCCAGTACGACCGGTCGGAGGCGAACTGCTCCGAGGCGCGGTAGTCGGCTTCGCTGCGGAGCAGGACGTCCAGGGAACGGAACGACGACGGCGGGACCGGTCCGCCTGCGGCCAGCGCGGTGTACACCCGCGTGATCCGCCGCCGGACGAGGGAGAGGCCGAATCCGTCCATCACCAGGTGGTGGTAGTTCTGGTACAGGATGTGGTGCGTCGGCGAGAGGCTGATCAGCGCGAAGCTGAAGAGCGGGTCACGGGTGAGATCCAGCGGGCGCACCCGGTCCCGGGCCATCCATGCCAGGGCCGCCGCCCTGGGGTCGGGCTCCGAGCCGAGGTCGAGCCGGGCCGGTGTCCAGTCCCATTCCGCACGGACGATCTGACGCGGGTCCTGCCCGTCGTGGTCGAAGGTCACGTGCAGCACGTCGATCTCGTCGACGACCCGGCGCAACGCGGTCTCGACGAGCTCCCCGTCGACCGGTCCGTGGATCTCCAGGTAATCGCCGATGCGGTAGGCGTCGGGTGCTGTCCGCGCGTGCTGTTCGGCGAGCCAGATCTCGCGCTGTGCCGCGGTCAGGGGAAGGACGTCGCCGTCGCGACGGGACATGGGGGTACCTCCAGAAGTGTGGGCGGGCGTACGCGCAGGGCACGCCGGGCCCCGCCGGCCGCGGTGACGTCACGCGGTCGGCGGGCGGGCGCTGCTGCGGTGCTCAGGCGGCGATTTCGCCGGCCTGGAGCTGCCAGAGGGATGCGTAGAGTCCGTGCTGGGCGAGGAGTTCGTCGTGGGTGCCCTGCTCGGCCACGACGCCGCCCTTGTCCATGACGTAGATCCGGTCGGCGTGGCGGACCGTGGAGAGCCGGTGGGCGATCACGACCATGGTCCGCTCGGCCCCGAACCTCCGGAGCGTGCGCTGGATGGCGGCCTCGGTCTCGTTGTCCACCGCGGAGGTGGCCTCGTCGAGGATCACGACCGGCGCGTCCTTGAGGATCGCCCGCGCCAGGGCGATCCGCTGCCGCTGGCCGCCCGAGAGCGCGGCGCCGCGTTCGCCGATCACCGTGTCGTAGCCGTCCGGCAGCGTCGCGATGAAGGTGTGCGCCTCGGCCATCGTGGCAGCCTCGACCAGGGCCTCGTCCGGGGCCTCGAAGCTGCCGTAGCGGATGTTGTCGGCGATGCTGCCGTCGAACAGGAACGGGTCCTGGGCGACGAACCCGACCGCGTCCCGCAGGTCCCGGCGCGGCAGGTCGCGCACGTCGCGCCCGTCGAGCAACACGCTGCCGGACTCCGCGTCCTGGAAGCGCATCAGCAGCTTGGCGACGGTCGTCTTGCCGGAGCCGGTGGCGCCGACGAGGGCGGTGACCCGGCCTGCGGGAATGGTCAGTGAGAGGTCCTCCAGCACCGGCGGGCGGCCGGGGTAGGCGAAGGTCACGTCGTCGAGGACGATCTCGCCCCGCACCTTCTCGGTGTCGAGCGGTCCGCCGGTGCCTTCGGTCTCGACGGGCAGGGCCCGCAGGCGGTGGACCCGGTCGTAGGCGGCGAGCGTGCGCTGGTACTGGTCGACGATGCCGCCGAGCCGGTTCATCCGCAGCAGCACCATCTGGGGCAGCCCGATCAGCGGGCTGAACACCTCGAACGGCAGGCTGCCGTTGAGCACCGACCGACCGCCGATCAGCAGGGTGCCGGCCATCGAGCTGGTCGTGCAGACCCTGACGGTCTCGGCGTGGCGGATCGTGCTCCGGTCGGTCTGCTCGTTGCTCTCCTGGGCCTTCGCGCTCAGCTGGTCGATGCGCTCGGCTTCGTAGTCCTCGGTGCAGAAGCTCTTGACGGTGGCGCCGGCCTCCAGCGTGTTGACCAGCTGGCTGTGCAGCCTGGCCCGGTGCTCACCGGAGGCGGCGTAGTCGGCCGTGACCTTGTCCTGGTAACGGAGCGACAGCCAGGCGATGACCGGGATGGGCAGGAAGGCGATCCAGGCGATCTGCGGTGCCAGCACGAGGAACAACGGGACCAGGATGGCCAGGCTGGTGCCCAGCTGCAGCACGTCGTTGGCCGAGGTGGCGAAGAAGGTGCCCAGCTGGCGGACGTCGTCGGTGAGCACCCCGGCGATCCGGGTGGTCCGCTCGCCTTCCAGGTGCCGTAGTTCGAGGTGCTGCACGTGCTCGTACGTGCGGCCCCGCCAGTCGTGCTCGATGTCCTGGCCGAGCTGACGCCACTGGAGGTTCGAGGAGTAGGAAAGGCCCGCGACGGCGACACAGGCGATGGTCACCATCCCTGCCAGGCCCCAGAGTTGGGCTGACGCGGTGGTCAGGCCGAAACGGACCAGCGGCGCGGCCTCGCCCTTGATGAGAACCAGTGCGGTCCAGCCGAGGAAGGTACCGAGCGCCATCTCCGAGATCTGGCATGCGACCGAGAGCACGGAGGCGCGGTAGAGGCGGCGGCGGTGCGGTCCGACGACCTCCAGCAGGGGATGGCGCCGGGCCTCGGCTCCGGAGAGGTCCCGGGCCGTGTCGGCCGTTCTGCGCCAGGCCTTCCGGACGACGGCCACGGTCGCGGCCGCGACCCCGCCGAGTGCCACCAGCTGCTTGCTCAGCGCCGACCCTCGGATCAGCGCGATGCCGGCCGCCACCCCGCCGCCGACGGCGAGGACCGGGCGTACGACGAGGCCGCGGTCCGGACGCGAAGCAGGTTCGGCGGCGGGTCGGGCCGGCGCCGGGCGTCCTGTCCTGGTCGGCCCCTCCGTGACCACGGCGACCGCTCTGCGGACGATCCGGCCGACATCCGCGGCACGTACCCGCGCGTCGTGCCGGACGAGGACCCCACCGGTGATCGGACTTGCCTGCGCCTCGGTGATCCCGGGGACGCGCCGCAGGGCGGCGGCGAGGACTTCGGCCGTCCGGGGCCGTCCGAGAACCGGCTTGACGTCCCAGCGCTGGCGACCCGGGATGACCGAGCGCGGGCGCACGTCCGAATCCACGGAGCGGTTCCCGGCTGCGGCACCCAGCAGAGATGGCATGTGTTCGATCACCTGTTTGCGGAGGTCGCGGGAAATCCGTCATCGGGCATGGCGGAACACTGCGACGGAGTGGAATATCTGGCGGGAAAACGATTCGGCCGATGGGCGGCGGCCGACCGCCGCTTGGACGCATCTTCCGAGGTCGGTCGAAACATGCACCCAGGCGGTGGGTCGGGCCGCGCGACAGGACGCTAGTGCGCCTTGCCGACGCCTGCGGTCGCACGGATCTTCGGGGTCCTCGCCTCGTTCTCGACCCGGTCGGCGGCCTCGTCCTTCTCGCCGTTCGGGGTGGAACTCTCGGCGGCCGGGTGGCCGTCGCCGGCGGCGATCTGCGCGGACACCATGTCGGCGGCCACCTCGGCCGCGAGGTCATGGATGTTCTCTCCGGCCTCATGGGCCGCCTTCTTCACCTCCATGACGAGGCCGACGGACGTCTTGACGACACCGCGCACCAGCGGCTTGAGCAGACGCTTGGCCAGTGGCGCGACGACGAGGCCAACCAGGAAGGGCGGTACTACGGGCGGCATGATGCTCCATCCTCTTCACGCATACGTATGACAGGGATCCCGGGCACTGCGAACACCGGAGCAGCGCACAGCCGGGCGAACAGAGGTACCCATTTCCGGAATTCACTATTCCCCACCGGGGCCTACTGGTCCGAATTCCATATCGACGGGGTCCACCGCCCACTCTTTCGCCACCGTAGTCGAGTCATGCCCATCGAGACCAAACAGTCCCGGCCGATTTCACCCGTGCGAGTGATCTTTGCCTTCTTGGGCAGTAAGGGCGACGCCTACACATTCAAACCCATGGGCTTATTTTCCTATTTACCGAGGATTGCCGAGCTCGCGCGCCACCCTCCGCCGAAGGGCCGGGAACGGCAGCCCTCCCCCGCCCAGCACCGCCTCGTGGAAGGCCCGTACGTCGAAGCCCGCTCCGAGCCCGCTCTCGGCCCGGGCCCGCAGCCGGCCGAACTCCAGGTAGCCCGCCCGGTAGGAGAGCGCCTGCCCGGGCAGGTCCGTCGAGTAGCGCAGCAGGTCCGAAACGATCTGGCCGTCCGCCTCGGTGGAGTTGGCGCGCATGAAGTCCCGCGCCTGCGCCAGGCTCATCGTCCCGAGGTTGAGCCCGGTGTCGACGACGAGGCGCTGCGCGGTGAACCGCTCCTGCGCGAGGCGCCCGTACGCGTCCCACGGGTCGTCGTAGAGGCCCATCTCCCAGCCCAGACCGGCCGCGTACTCCGCCCAGCCCTCGTTGAAAGCCGTGAACTCGGCCACCTCGCGGCGCAGTTGCGGCAGCTCCAGGTCCTCTGCCTGCCGGGCGAGGTGGAAGTGGTGCCCGGGAGCCAGCTCGTGGTAGATCAAGGACGCCGCGCCCAGGAGCGAGCGCCGATCCACGTCCGAACCGTTGTAGCGGTAGCGTCCGACCGGGACGTCCGGAGTCGGCTGCTCGTAGTATCCGAAGGTCATCCCCGCCTCCAGCGCCGGATCCAGCCGCGCCAGTCCGTACGGCGCGGCCGGCAGCACGGCGAACCAGCGCGGCAGCAGCGGGGCGAGCCGGTCGAGGTGGCCGCGGTAGCGGGCCTCGACCTCCTCGGGGGTCCGGGCGTACAGACGGGGCTCGGTGCGCAGCCGCTCGTGGAACTCGCCCTCGGGGCCCGGAAATCCGAGGGCCGTGCGGACCTCCCGCATCCGCTCGGCGAGTTCCCGGCACTGCTCGCGGCCGAGCTCGTGGAGCCGCTCGGGCGGCGTGTCGCCCCCACTGTGAGTCCGGACGAACTCCCGGTACGCCTCCTCCCCGCCCGCGTACTGCGCCCAGCCGACGGCCTGCGGCGCCTCGCGCAGGTGGGCCGGTTCGTCGAGGACGGCGAGCAGGCCGTCGAAGGCCGGTGCCAGCTCGGCCTCCACCAGCCGATGCACCCCGTCGCGGAGCCGTCCGCGGTCGGCGCGGCCCAGTCCGCCGAGTCGGTCGTCGTCCACCTCGACCCGGCGCGCCACGGACGCCCGCAGGCCGACGACGGTGGCGCGCGTCCCGGCCAGGGCCGGGGCCGGCACCCGGAAACCGCGTACAGCCTGCTCCGCCGCCTTGTCGGCGATCGAGCCGACCACCCGGGCCAGCTCGTGCAGCAGCGACAAGTACCGCTCGACATCCGGTCGTTCGGCGAAGCGGAACGGGCACAGGACCACGTCGACGTACTGCGACAGCGGGAACAGCCGGTACGGCGTGGCCGCGGGCGTCAGCCAGTGGCAGCGGCGGGACCGCAGCTCCTGCTCGGCCAACCCCGTGAGGAACGCGGCGGTGTCGGCGTCGACTCCGGACAACCCCACGCCGCCGAGTGCCCGGACCCGCCCGAGCGCACCCTCCGCGAACCGCGCCCGCTCCTCGGCCTCGGCGAGCGACGCCCCGGGGAGCGTCTCCACCGGGAGGCCCTGGCGCACCCTCAGCAGTGGATCGCGTTCCAGCAGGAACTCCCAGTAATCGTCGGCCAGTCGACCGATCTCCTCGCCCGGCGCGTTCGTCCTCGTCCTCATCCGGCCAGTGTGGCGATGACCGGCCGCCCAGTCGCCCGGTCCGCGGAACCGCGGCCGTACTATCCCTCGAACGGGTGAGACGAACCCGATCGCCAGGGGCCGCGCGAACGGCTCCCCGACGCATCCACAGGCGGCTTTCGCTATTCGAACACACTTGCCACAAAGGCGAGTTGACTCGTCAGCGGGAAAACTCGGTGGCACCATGACGCCATGCGCCGTTGCCTCCTGCCGGTCCTCCTGGCAGCCGCCGCCACCGCCACGGCCGTCGCGGTGGCCGGCTGCGCGGGCGTCGCCCGGTCCTCGACGAGCACTCCGCTCGTCGACCACGGGACCGTCCGGATCGCGGCCGCCAGTGAGACGCCCAGCTTCGACCCCTACTCGACCTTCGGCGCCACCCAGGCCCGCTACGCCTACGACTCGCTGGTCAACCTCTCCCCCGACGGCACCGTGGTCTCCGGCCTGGCCTCGACCTGGCAGGCCACCACCACCACGGCCACCTTCACCCTCCGCCCCGGCATCACCTGCTCCGACGGCACCCCCCTCACCGCCTCGGCGGTGGCCCGGGCGCTGACCTACGCGGGCGACCCGGCCAACCAGCTCGCCGGCGCCCAGACCGTCCTCCCCAACGTCCCCTTCACCGTGACCGCCGACGACCCGACCGGCACCGTGTCGGCCGGCACCGCCGCCCCCTTCCCGTTCCTCACCCGCACCCTCGGCCTGCTGCCGATCGTCTGCCCCGCCGGCCTCGACCGACCCCAGTCGCTCGACCGCGCCACCCACGGCACCGGCCCGTACGTGCTCACCCGCTACTCCCCCGGCGGGCCGTACGAGTTCACCGTCCGCGAGGGCTACACCTGGGGCCCGGCCGGAGCGACCACCGCCGAGCCCGGCCTTCCGGCCCGCATCGTCATCTCGGTGGTGCCCCAGGCCTCCACCACCGCGAACCTGCTCCTCACCGGCGGCGTCGACATCGCGAACGTGAACGGGCCGGACCGCGCCCGGCTCACCGGCCACGGCCTGTCCACCACCGACGTGGCGACCGTCGTCGGACTGACCTTCTTCAACCAGCGCCCCGGCCGACCGCTGGCCGACCCTGCGCTGCGCAGGGCCCTGGTGTCCGCGCTCGACCACCAGGGCCTCGCCAACGTCGCCGTCGGTGGCACCGGCCGGCCCGCCACCGACTTCGGCGCCGAGGGGGCCGTCTGCCACGCCGACCTCGCCGCAGCCAACCTACCGACGCAGGACGCCACCGAGGCCCTGCGCGCCGCCGGCTGGACCCACGACCCGGACGGCCGGTTGACCAAGGACGGCCGACCGCTCCGGCTGCGACTGATCACCAGCCCGGACCTCGGACCGACCCTGCCGCCCGCCGCCGAGCTGATGTCCCGCACCTGGACGGAGCTCGGCGCGGACGTCAAGCTGGTCACCGAGAGCCTGCCCGCCCTCGTCAACGCCATGTACCGGACCGGCGACTTCGACGTCGTGGTCGGCACCTCACCGGGCTTCGCCCTGCCGGTCGGCTTCATCCCGTTCTTCTCCGGCCCCACCCCCGCCCAGGGCCTCAACTTCGCGGGCGTCGCCAACCCCGAGTACGACGCCCTGGTCGCCCAGGCCCTCCGGGAGCCGGACACCGAGGGCTGCGACACCTGGAACCGGGCCGCCGCCGCCCTCTTCCGCTCGGTCGACGCCCTGCCGATCGCGGACGGCCGGAGCACCGTGTACGGCCACCGCACCACCTTCGCCACCACCTTCGGCGGCCAGCTCGTCCCCACCAGCATCCGCCTCCACCAGTGACCGGGGGCCCACCGTGTCCTTGCCCCATCTGCTGCGGAATCCCTGGACGGCGTTCCTCGGCCGCCGCACCGCCCGGCTGCTCCTCTCCCTCGGGGTCGTGCTCACCGCGTCGTTCGCGATGATCCGCCTGGTGCCCGGCGACCCGGTCCGCGCGGCGCTCGGCGTCGACGCCTCCCCCGCTCTGGTGGCCGCACGCCGGCACCAACTCGGGCTCGACGCGCCCTTCCTGTCCCAGTACCGGCACTATCTCGACGGCCTCGTGCACGGCGACCTCGGCAGCTCGCTGGTCACCGGGACACCGGTCGCGGAGCTCGTCCGCACCCGGCTGCCGGCCACCCTGGAGATCGCCGGCCTGGCCTTCCTCGTCACCCTCGCCGTCGCCCTGCCCTGCGGACTGCTCGCCGCCGTCCGCACCCGTGACGGCCGGCACCCGCGCAGCGAGCTGGCGTTCACCGTGGTCACCGCCGGACTCGCGGGGGTACCGGACTTCGTCCTGGCCGCCGGGCTCACCGCGCTGCTGGCCGTCGGCCTCCAGCTGCTGCCGGTGGCCGGCGCGGCGGGCGCGGAGTCCTTCGTCCTGCCGGTCCTCGCGCTCTCCCTCGCGCCCACGGCCGTCCTGGTGCGCATCGTCCGGGTGGAGGCGCTGAAGGTGCTGTCCGAGGACTACATGCGCACCGCCCGGAGCAAGCGGCTGTCCCCCACCCGCCGCTACCTGCGGCACGCGGCGCCGAACATGGCGACCGCCGCGCTCACCGTCGCCGGAAGCCTGCTGCCCGCCTTGATCGCCGGCACGGTGCTGGTCGAGAAGGTGTTCGCCTGGCCCGGCATCGGCTCGGCGCTGGCGCAGTCGGTGGTCACCCAGGACTACCCGGTGGTCCAGGCGATGGTCCTGATCCTGGGCACGACCGTACTACTCGCCGGCCTCCTGGTCGACGTGCTGCTGGCGCTGCTGGACCCGCGCTCTGCGATCAGGGAGAGCTGAGGATCCGATGCCCCTTCCCACCAGGTACCCGCGCTCGCCCATGGCCTGGGTCACGGCGGCCATGCTGGCGTCGCTGGTCGTGCTCGCGCTGGCCGGCCCACTCCTCTGGGGCGCGGCGGCGGACCGCCCCGACCCCTCGGCGGTGCTGCAAGGCCCGTCCGCGGCCCACCCGTTCGGCACCGACAGCCTCGGACGGGACCTGCTCGCCCGGGTCCTGACCGCCACCCGGCCCTCCCTGCTGCTCGCGCTGGCCGCGACCGCGATCGGCGCGGGTACGGGCATCCTCCTCGGCGCGTCCACCGCCGTGGTCGGCCGCCGCACCCGCCGGCTGCTCGCCGGGCTGATCAACCTCCTGCTCGCCTTCCCCGCGCTCCTGGTCGCGATGTTCCTCGCGGTCGTGTTCGGCGCGGGCGCCGGCGGGGCGACGCTCGCCCTCGCCGTCGCCGGTGTGCCCGGTTTCGCCCGGCTCGCCCAGACGCTCGCCGCCGCCGTCGCGGGCACCGACCACCTGGCCTCGGCCCGGGTCCTCGGCCTGCGCCGGCACCGGCTGCTGTGGCGGCACGTCCTGCCCAACATCGCCGAGCCGCTGCTGCTGAGCGCGACCACGGCGGCGGGCACCTCCCTGGTCGCGCTCTCCGGGCTGAGCTTCCTCGGCCTGGGCGTCCAGCCGCCCGGCTACGACTGGGGGCAGCTGCTCAACCAGGGGCTCGACCGCATCTACGCACAGCCGCTGCCCGCCCTCGCCCCCGGCCTGGCCATCCTCTACGCGGCGCTGACGTTCCAGCTGCTCGGCGAGGTCCTGGCGGGAGGCGTCGCCCGGCGCGGCCCGGCACCCCGTGCGCCCCGGCAGCCGGTCGCGCCGAGCGGGCCCGCCGAGGACGGTCTCGTACTCCAGGTCGAGGGCCTGAGCGTCGAACTCCCCACCCCGGACGGCGTGATCCGACCGGTTCGCGGCGTGGGCCTTTCCCTGCGGCCGGGTGAGATCGTCGGGCTCGTCGGCGAGTCCGGCTCCGGCAAGTCGCTCACCGCGCTCGCGATCGCCGACCTGCTCCCGGAGCGGGCCCTGGTGTCCCACCGGACCCTCCGTCTGCTCGGCGCCGACCTGGGCGCCATGACGCCGGCCCAGCGCGAACACCACCTCGCGACCGGCCTGGCGATGGTCTTCCAGAACCCGGCCACGGCGCTCAATCCGTCGCTGCGCATCGCCACCCAGCTCACCGAGACCGTCCGCGCCCATCGCGGTGCGAGCCGCGCCCAGGCGTTGGCGGAGGCCTCGGACGCCCTGCGCCGGGTGGCCCTTCCCCCTGCCCTGCTGCGGGCACGCCCCCTCCAGCTCTCCGGCGGCCAGCGCCAGCGCGTGATGATCGCCTCCGGGCTGATGGTGCGGCCGGGCCTGATCATCGCCGACGAGCCGACCACCGCGCTCGACGTCACCGTGCAGCGGCAGATCACCCGGCTGCTGTCCGAGATCCGGCGGGACACCTCCGCCGCCGTCCTGTTCATCAGCCACGATGTCGCGCTGGTGGGCGAGTTCTGTGAGCGCGTCCTGGTGATGTACGCGGGAACCATCGTCGAGACCCTGCCCGCCGACCGTCTCGCGACCGGCACCCGGCACCCCTACACCAGGGCCCTGGTCGAGTCGGTACCGGACCTCACCGCGGACCGCGACCGGCCGCTGCCGACGGTGGAGGGCGCACTGCCCGAGCCGCTCGCGCCCGCCCCGGGCTGCCCGTTCGAGCCCCGCTGCCCACGTCGCCGGGACCACTGCGCCGAGGAGACCCCGCCGCTGGAGGACCTCGACGCGGTCCACCGGGTGGCCTGCTGGTACCCGGTGGCGGCGGAGGTGGTCGCGTCATGACCGCTCTTCAGCTCACCGGCCTCACCGTCCGCCACCACGGCCCGCGCGGCCCCGTCGCCGCCGTAGACGGGGTCTCGCTGGAGATCCCGCCCGGCACCACGCTCGGCCTCGTGGGCGAGTCCGGCTCCGGGAAGTCGAGCCTGGCCCGCGCGATCGTCGGCCTCACCCCCGTGCACGGGGGTCGGGTCCTGCTCGACGGCCGGGAGGTCCGGGCCCGCACCGTCGGCGACCGGCGCCGACTCGGCCGCCTGGTCCAGATCGTCCTCCAGGACCCGGACACCGCGCTGGATCCCCGGATGACCGTCCGCCAGACGCTCGGCGAAGCGGCGACCGCGTTCCACCGGCTCGACCGGCAGGCCCGTGCCGAGCGGGTCACCGCCCTGCTCGAACTCGTCGGCCTGAACCCCCGGTTCGCGGACCGCCTGCCCCGGCAACTGTCCGGCGGCCAGCGCCAGCGGGTCGCCGTCGCCCGCGCCCTGGCCGTCGAGCCCGGACTGCTGATCGCCGACGAGATCACCTCGGCGCTCGACGTCTCGGTGCAGGCGTCCGTCCTCAACACGATCCGCGGCCTCCAGCGGCGGCTCGGCCTGTCCATGCTCTTCATCGGCCACAACCTGCCCGCGGTCTGCTACGTCTCCGACGCGGTGGCGGTCATGCGGCACGGTCGGATCGTCGAGACCGCCCCCACCGAGGCCCTGCTGCGCGACCCACGGCACCCGTACACCCGGACGCTGCTCGCCTCCGTGCCCAGCCTGCGCACCTCCCTGCCCGACGAGAGGCCGTCATGACCACCAGCCGACCGGACGCGGTCGTCGTCGGAGCCGGGGTGATCGGCGCCGCCGTCGCCCTCGAACTCGCCCGCACCGGACGGCAGGTGGTCGTCGTGGACAAGGCGGGCGCCGCCGGCCACGGCTCCACCAGCGCCTCCAGTGCGATCATCCGGTTCAACTACTCCACCTTCGACGGCGTCGCCACCGCCTGGGAGGCCCAGCACCTCTGGACGTCCTGGCCCGACCACCTGCGGCTCACCGGCCGCCGCCCGCTCGCGGCCTTCCACCGCAGCGGCGCCGTGCTGCTCGACTCCCCCGCCGTCGCACCGTCCGGGGTCACCGCCCTGTTCGACCGCGCGGGCGTCCAGTACGAACGGTGGGACGCCCCTGCGCTGCGCCGACACCTCCCCGGGATCGACCCCGGGCGGTACTGGCCGCCGAAGCCCGTGGACGACGACGCCTTCTTCGACGGCCCGACCGGTGAGCTCGGTGCCCTGTTCACCCCGGACGCCGGGTTCGTCGACGACCCGCAGCTCGCCGCCCAGAACCTCGCCGACGCGGCGGCCGAGCTGGGCGCGAGCTTCCTGTTCCACCACACCGTGGTGGCCGTCGACCGGCACGCGGACCGGGTGGCGGGCATCCGGCTGGCCGACGGAACGCGGATCTCCGCGCCGGTCGTGGTCAACGCCGCCGGCCCGTGGTCGGGAGGCCTCAACCGGCTGTCCGGCGTCGGCAGCGACTTCACGATCGGCGTGCGCCCGCTGCGCGAGGAGGTCCACCAGGTCGTCGCGCCGAGCGGCCACACCACCGGTCCCGGACCCGGCCCCGTCGTCGCCGACCTCGACCTCGGCACCTACCTGCGAGCGGCCTCCGGCGGCCGCCTCCTGGTCGGCGGCACCGAGCCACCCTGCGACCCGCCGGAGTGGATCGACGACCCGGACGAAGCCGACCCGCGCCCCACCGCCCACCGCTTCCGGACCCAGGTCACCCGGGCGGCCCGCCGCTTCCCGGAGATCGGCGTCCCGAACCGGCCCCTCGGGGTCGCGGGCGTGTACGACGTCACCGACGACTGGACCCCGATCTACGACCGCACCGCCCTCGACGGCTACTACGTCGCCATGGGCACGAGCGGCAACCAGTTCAAGAACGCCCCGCTGGTGGGCCGCTACCTCGCCACCCTGATCGACCTGGTCGAGGCCGGCCACGACCACGACGGCGACCCGGTCCGCTACCGCTGCGAGCGCACCGGCAACGTCGTGGACCTGGGCGCCTTCTCCCGCCGGCGCCCGGTCCGGGCCGGCTCCGCCCGTACGGTCATGGGCTGAACGTACGGTCATGGGGTGTGAACATGCGGTCAGGGGCCGAGCGTGCGCAGCTCCCGCACCAGATCCGCGACCACACCGACCACGAACCCGGGCTCCTCGGTCGGGAAGTCATGGCCGGTGCCCGCCGGTGTGTACACCACCCGGGCCGCGGTCGACGCCGCCAGGTAGCGGGTCCGGGCCCTGAGGTAGAAGCGGCCGATCCGCTCGGCCTCGGCCGCGTCCCGGGCGGCGGCCAGTACCGTCTCGCCACCCGTGAGGTCGCGGGGTACGACCAGCACCAGTGGCAGGTCGCCGAGGTCCCCGTCGTAGACCACGGTCTCCCAGCCCACCTCCGCCAGGCCGGAGGGCGAGAGCTCCGCGAAGATCGACGCGGCGGCGCAGTACTGGCCGGTCCGGCCGCCACGGTCACGGTGCGCACCGAACAGGTGCCGCACCGCCGTCAGCAGGAACTCCCGGCGCATGCCCGCCACCAGCCGGTTGGGCGGCGCGAAGGCGATGACATCCAGGGGCGTCGGATCCAGCAGCACGAGTCCGGCCACCAGGTCCGGCCGCCGCCTGGCGGCGTTCGCGACCAGCAGCCCGCCGAAGGAATGGCCGACGAACACGTACGGAGCCCGCTCCCCCGCCGCCTCCAGCGCGGCCGGCAGTTCCTCCGCCTCGGCCGCCGTCGTCCTCGGGAAGGGCCCGACATCGCTCCAGCCCGAACCGAACCGGTCGACCAGCACCGAGCGGGTCCGGGCCGCCATCATCGCGTGCAACTGCCCGAACTCCTCGCCCGGCGCGTGTCCGCCCGGCATCCAGACCACGGTCGGCCCGTCCCCGGCGACCCCCCCGGCGAGGACGTGCATCCGGCGCCCACCCACCTCGACCAGCCGCCCCGGCGGCCGGCCCGCCCCCGCTCCGCGGCCCACCAGCACCAGGTGCCGCACCGCACCGACCGCCAGCACCACACCGACGGTCACGAATAAGATGCCGAGCGTCACCGCCCAAGTCGCACCGGTCCCGACCAGCCCGGCACCCACACCCGCCACCAGCAGCGCGACCGGCACCCCCAGCCAGTCCCGGCTCACCAGTGCGAGCAGGGCGTTCGCCACCCGTCCGTTTCGGCGCATCGGTCCTCCGCGGTGTCCGGGAGCCGACCTCTGCCCGTCTTCTTCCCCCATCCGTACGCCCTGACGCGCCCCGGCGAACACACAATCGGCAGCCCAGGGCCTGCCCGCCCTGCGCCCCGCCGTCCTGACAGGCCCGCCGAGCCACCGCGCAGCGGGCCGTCCGCACCGTGGTCCGGACCAGTGGTCCGGACCACGTCACGGCGTGTCGGCGGGCCGGTCCGGGGCGCGGCCGGGCCGGACGGTGGTGACGACCGGCCAGATCAGGCTGTACACCAGGACCTTGGTGAGCGGGTTGAGCCAGACCAGCAGCGGGGCGCCCCGGTCGGGCCCGCCGACCAGGGCCACCAGGCCGAAGATCAGGCCGACGCTGATCGCGTAGGCCAGCAGGAAGCGGAACCAGCCCGCCCACGCGTCCAGGACAGCGGCCCGCCCGTACAGCTTCGGCGGCGGGGGCGGCGCGTTCCCGGCGTAGCGGCGGGCGAACTTCGCGTCGGCCCAGCAGATCGTCCGGTGCCCGTAGACCACCGTGATGCCGAGGTAGGCCGCCGACAGACCGTGCCAGACCGTCGGCTCGACACCGTCGCGGATGCTCAGCACGGTGGTCACCAGCAGCACCACGTCGATCAGCGGGACGCAGAACAGCAGCGCGCCGCCGAGCCGGGGCCGGCCGGCCGCGTAGCGGGCCGCCAGGCCGGCCACCAGCAGGACCCAGAAGAGCACGTCGCAGGCGAGGATGAGAGTGAGAATGGCACGGCCCCCTTGTGTGACAGGTCGAACTGTGTGACAGGTCGAACACCCATTGCCCCGCCGGCGCGACGGCCAGGCACCCGAAGCCCGGCGGGGGCGGCGCGGTCCGGTCAGCCCGGCCCGGGTGCCGGGCCGAGAAGCGTGGTCCGGACGGTGGCCACCCGCCCGCCCCGCGCGTCGTCGATCGTGGTCCGGAACACCACCCGGTCCCGGCCGGCCTGACGGTCCATCGCCTCCGGGACCGCCTCGGCGGCCAGTTCGTCGCCGGCCCGCAGCGCCCGCTCGAAGCCGAACCACTGCGCCAGGTGGACCGTTCCCTCCGGCGGGAGGCCGAACTCCGGGTCCGTCAGCAGCTGCCAGTACGCCTCCCCCGCGACCAGCGCCGCGAAGGTGGGCGGGACCAGGAGGTCCGGGTGGCCGGCGGCCCGGGCGGCGACCGGGTCGTGGTAGAGCGGGTTCGGGTCGCCGATCGCCGCCGCGAACGCGCGGACCGCCGCGCGGGTCACCAGGAACGGCTCCGGTGCGGCGAACACCCGGTCCAGACAGGCCCGGTTGAGCGCCATGCCGGTCAGCCGCCCACCGCGTGCGCGCCGCCGTCCACGTGCACGATCTCGCCCGTGGTGGCCGACAGCCAGTCCGAGAGCAGGACGGCGCAGGCCCGCGCGGTCGGCCCGGCGTCCGCCACGTCCCAGCCGAGCGGGGCCGCCCGGTCCCAGTCGTGCCCGTCGAAGCCAGGGACGCCGCGCGCGGCGGTGGTCGCCAGCGGGCCGGCCGCCACCAGGTTGACCCGGATCCCGCGCGGCCCCAACTCCTTGGCCAGGTAACGGGCGCAGGACTCCAGCCCGGCCTTGGCCACGCCCATCCAGTCGTAGCCGGACCAGGCCCGCGAGGCGTCGAAGTCCAGCCCGACCACCGAGCCGCCCGGCCCCATCAGCGGCAGCGCGGCCATGGTCAGCGACGTGAGCGAGTAGGTCGAGACGTGCACGGCGGTCGCGACGTCCTCCCACGGCGTGCTCAGGAAGTTGCCGCCCAGCGCGGACGGCGGCGCGTACCCGATCGAGTGCAGCACGCCGTCCAGGCCGTCCAGATGCGCGCCGACCCGCTCGGCCAGCGAGCCGAGCTGCCCGGTGTCGGTGACGTCCAGTCCGATCACCGGCGGCGGCTCGGGCAGCCGCCGGGCGACCCGCCGGACCAGGCTCGGCCGGCCGTGCGCGGTGAGGACCACGCGCGCGCCCTCCTCCTGGGCGACGCGCGCGACGTGGAAGGCGATCGAGGCCGGGGTGAGGACGCCGGTGATCAGCAGGCGCCGGCCGTCGAGGATGCCCATCGGTTCTCCGGTTCTCCGGTTCTCCGGTTCTCCGTTCGGTGCGTTCGGTGCGTTCGGTACGTGCGTGAGGTGCGTGCGTGAGGTGCGTGAGTGAGGTGCGTGGGGCGGTGCGCGGCCCGCCGGTGCCGGGCCGGGGGAAGGACCGTCAGTGCCCCATCGAGGAGCCGCCGTCCACGGGGACAACCGCGCCGCCCGGTGACCTCTCCCCCGCCGAGCCCCGCCGCCGCCCACACATCGTCCGCAAAGGCAAACGCCCGACTTGCCGAGGTCTACCAGGCCCGGAAACTCCCCGCAGAGCCAGCGCAAGGCGGAACGGATCCAGAAGTACGGCCCGATGCAGTGCGAGGTCCATACCCCTCGAAGGGGCGATGAGGACCATCGCCCCTTCGAGGGGTAGCAACGTGGGAGTTCCTGACCTTCGGCCGTCCTGGCCGTTGGAAAACATCCGTGTCGGCGATTGGGTTCCGCGGTCCGCAGCGTGGCTTGTCGGATACAGCCGAACGTGCCTGCGGCCCTTGACGGTCGACCCGTCCGGGCTCACGCAGGCCGCGCACAACCGCATGCTGCTCGACGTGGCCCTCGCGCAATGTGACGCACGGCAGTGGGACACCTCCCTGGACACCCTCCTTGAGGTCTGCTCATCCCACCCGGAGTGGTCGCGCCACCAGGCCATCCCGGGTGTCATCATCCAGAGAGCCGGTCACGCCAGTACCAGCCGTATCCGGAAGCTGTCCGCCATCCTGGGCACCTCGCCAACCGTCCGTTAGCACCCGAGTCACCCGAACCACCTGCATTGGAGCGCACGTTGTCCTACCGCGGCCTGATCCTCGACTTCGCGGGAGTGCTGACCACCCCCATCGGCCACTCCTCCCGCGCGTGGTGCACCGGCGAAGGGCTGCCCGCCGACACCTGGCGCAGCACCCTTGAGGACGACCCTGTGGGGCGCGCGCTCTATGTCGAGCTCGAACTCGGCCGGATGTCGCAGAGCGACTGGAACCGGGAAACGGCGGCAATCATGGGGGTTGCTCCCGAGAACCTGATGGGGCGGGCTCACGCAGAAGTGCGCGCCGTTCCCTCGATGGTCGCGCTTGCCCAGCAGGCCCGCAGCGCGGGAATCATCGTTGCCCTCCTGTCGAACTCCTACGGGTTCGACCCGTACAACCCGTATGCCGAGACCGGAGTATGGGATCTCTTCGACGTGCGGGTCATCAGCGGCGAAGAAGGCATCGCCAAGCCCGACCCGGGGATATACCAACGCACGTTGGACCGCATGGATCTGGCCGCCGCCGACTGCGTCTTCGTGGACGACCATCCGGCGAACCTGGTACCGGCCGAGACCCTGGGCATAACCGCGGTGTTCGCCGATGGACCGGCAACGGCCGGCCGAGTCGCACGAATGCTCGACCTTGACCCCGTTCAGCGGCCATGAACGTTCGCTCGTAAGACCTTGCAATCAACATGAGTTGACGATGCGTCGGCGAAGTCCTACGCGCCGTGCGAGTTCGATCCTGTGCGATCTTCGGAAGTCCTATGTACCGCAGGTTCACTGAACGCCACGCTCCCGTGACAGTAGGGGCATGTCTTCGGAAGCGCCTCGGTCTCCGGGCCGCATCCGCCAGTACGCGGAGACCCTCAAGGGGGTCATCGCCGCGTGCTACGCCGATGCCGGGAGGCTCCCGGGGCGGAGCGTGTCGGATGCGCTCTCGACAGGCGCGGCACGAGGCGTCGTGACGTGGACGCGCTCGATGGTGGCGGACAACGCCGAGGCGTGGAACAGCCTGGCGAGCATCGTCCCCTCCACCGCCCTCCCGCCAGGCCGTTGGAACGCCGGCAGCGAGGCGGCCCGCAGGCCGACCGTCCAACCACCTGCACCACACCCGAGTCGATCACGTCGACGACGTCCAGGATCGGCCGGCTGATGGCAGCGGACACCGTGGCCATGACCGCCCCCGGCCAGGCCCTCGAACTCCTTGAAGAACGCACAGCCGCGTTCACGCAGACCGGCCACGACCTCACCGAAGCCGCTCGCACGGGCGAACTGACATGAGGACTGCGCGCCGTACTCGCGCTCATGGTGATCTTCCACTGGAACCGCGCCGCGATCCCGACCCACGTCCAGGCCGTCCTCGCGCGCGCCGCCCGCGACCACATCCTCGGCCCACCGCTGGGCACACCCCGCTGACCGACCTCCAGGCCTGAGAAGGAGCCGCCCGCTGGCCTGCACCAGCGGGCGGCGTCGCCGAAGGCTACTTGCGGCGCTTCCACCACTCGCGCCACCAGGTCAGGAGGTGGGCAGACCGCCGAGGCAGTATCGTGCCGGCCACGATCCGGAAGACCACCGCGAGCACGATGAGGAACGCAAGCACGCCGACACCCTCACGGATATTCCCAGGCGAGAGGCCCTGACCTAGCCACGCTCTCTGGGGCTGTGTACAAGGTTGTCCGCACCGGTTCGGTCCCGCAAGCCACCATCGCCCTGCTGCTCCTGCGCGTCGCGCTGCCCTACAGCGTGGCAGGACACCCCGTCCTCACCTCGAACGTCGGCGGAGGACCTGCGCGCCAAGGATCTGGCAGTGTCGGATTGGATGACCGAGGGAAGTTGGCGTGATCCGGTCTCAGAGATCTGTGTCAGAGGTGAGAATGGCCATCAGAAGTGAACGACGCCGCAGCTTTCAAGGGGAGTTCAGGGAGTGAGGAGCTCAGAGGCAAGGGCCGTCCCAAGGAGCGCCACGGCGCTGTCCTACGTGTGCCGCAACCTGGAAGATCTCTCCGCGCTACTCGGCCCCGACAGCGGCTCTCTATGCGCGGTTACCGAGGCCATCGGTGGCGACTCCCCGGACACCGCTGCCCTCACCGCGCTTCTGGACACACTGCACGGGGCGATTCAGCGAGCCGGCGATCCCATGGGTGTCTACGGCGGAGCTGGCCGGGGCCTGATTCCGGTAGGCGTGGAGGATCTGGAGGTCGTGTACCGCTGTCCGCTTCGGTTGTGCATCGGACGCTCCAGCCGCGAGGTGGGTGATGAGTTGCCGAGCTGCCAGATTGACCCCGCCGGGCGGGCACTGTCGCGGGAGCGGCTCCCGTGATGGGCGGGCTCCTCGGCGAGCTCGGGAAGAAGCTGGCCGAGCGGTGGCTGACCTTGCTGGTGCTGCCCGGTGCGTTCTACTTGGCCGTTGCGGCGGCCGGTCACACTCTCGGCCAGAGTGCCGCGTTGGACGGCGAGCTGCTGGTTCGCGCAGTCTCGAGTGCGGCTCAGGCGCCACAAGTGGCCACCGTAGGCGGTCAGGTCGTCCTGTTGACGGCGGTCCTATGCGGTGCCGCCGCGGCTGGGTTGGCGGCGCAGTTCCTCGGCAGCGTCGTCGAACGCGCCGCGATGGCCGCCGGATGGCGCACGTGGGTATGGCCGTTCGACATGCTGGCGGAACGCCGAGTGGTGCACCGGCAACGCCGCTGGGAAGCAGCTCGGGAGGAATACGAGGAGTTACTCCTTTTGGAACGTGCTCCTGATCAGTCCGACCGGCCAGATGGCCGACAGCGCCACCTCGCGGCCCGCAGGACCGTCCGTATCTCGGTGGAGCGACCCGAGCGGCCAACCTGGAGCGGCGACCGAGTGCACGCCGCCTCAGTGCGGCTGGACCGCGACGCGCATGTCAACCTGCTCACCGTTTGGCCCCACCTATGGCTTGTGCTGCCAGGAGAGGTTCGCGGCGAGATCGGCACAGCGCGTGCCTCGCTGGCCCGGGCCGCTGTCCTAGGTGGATGGGCCGTACTCTACCTACCGCTGGTCTGGTGGTGGTGGCCCGCGGCGCTGCTCGGCGTCGCTCTGGCGGCAACCTCGGCGCGCCGGATACGGGCGGCCTCGGACGTCTACGCCACGTTGCTTGAGGCGACTGCCCGCCTGCACCTCACGGACCTGGCGGAGAAGCTACAGGTCGAAGTGCAGCCTGCGGGGCAGGCTCTGGGAGGAGCGATCATGCGTCAACTCGCCAACCGACCGACCGGCCAACCCAGACCGGCGCCATGAGCGGTGGGAGGCAGGGTCAACGGGTGCGAACGGGGTGGGAAGTGACGGGTGGGTCCGCGGTCGGTCAAGGGCGGGAATCGGCATCGGAGACGGACGAGTTCGATCGGCGGGTCGCCGCAGTCCAGGTATGGATGGACCGGTTGGTGGCTGAGCAGGATCTCAACATCGTGCTGGAACCGGAGGCGCTGGTCGAGGCGTTACGACTCGGCGAGGTCTTGAGAGAGGACGAGGAATGCCTCGCGGCGTACTACCTTCTCGGCTGGTTTCATGCAGTCCGGTATCACGCATTGCCTGAAGGCGTTGGGCAAAGCGACTATGAGCAAGCGATCCAGAGGTTCACTCCGTGCTTCGTCTTCGGCGCGGATACTGAGGACTTGCCGCAGGATCTACTTCCCGACGTCGCCAGGCGTGCGATGGACTTCGCGGGCGCCACCCATCGACGGTTGGTCGTCAAACCGAGTCATGAGGTGCTTTCACGCCTGATCGGCCTCCTTCGGCGCATCACGACTTCGATCCCCCAGGATGAACCCGAGCACGCGGAGGCACTGTCAAACCTCGCGGTGGCCCTGAAGTCTCGTTTCGAGTTGGGTCGTGACCCAACGGACCTGGACAGTGCGGTCGATACGGTCACGGGTGCGCTGAACAGCGTGGGGCCCGAACACCCGAGGCGGCCGATGCTGCTGTCCAATCTGGCAGCCGTACTGTTGGCGCGCTTCGAATGGTCGGGTGCGCCCTCGGACCTGGACGAGGCTGTCGAGACCGGTCTGTCGGCGGTACATACGACCGATGGTTCCTCCCTCAGCCGGGGTGGCGCGATCCACAACCTGGCCACCGCCCTCAAGGCCCGGTTCGTCGAACGGGGGGATCCGGCGGACCTGGACGCGGCAATCGAGGCATTCAAGGAAGCTGAAGCCGCTCATACGGACAGCTTCAACAAGGCGGGGAGCCTCTTCAACCTCGGGGCTTCGCTGAGGAATCGGTATGAGCACACCGGAGTCCTGGCAGATCTGGACGCTGCCCTGAATAGCAGCCGCGCCGCGGTCGAAACTGCTTCCGCAGACCATCCGGGGCGTCCCGTGTTCCTGTCGGGGTTCGGACACACACTGCTCAGTCAATTCGAGTGCACTGGGGATCCCGTATACCTGGAGCGCTCCATCGACGTGCTTCGGGAGGCGTTGGAACACGTCCCCCTGGCCCACCGGGACCACCCACTTCGCCTGTCCAGCCTGGGAAACGCCCTCCTCGCGCGACACGACATCACCGGCTGTGCCTCCGATCTGGAGGAAGCGATCGAGCTGCACCGTGCCGCAGTCCAGGAGGCCTGGCCGCAACAGACAAATTACAACGCCGTCGTCAACAACCTTGCTATCTCGCTGTGGCGGAGATTCGAACGCTTCGGTGACTCAGCGGACCTGGATCGGGCGATCAGCGTCGGCCGCGCCTCCGCAGAAGCAACAGCGGCGGGCCACGTCGACCGAACCGCGCGCATGTCCAATGTCGGGCTGATGCTGTGGACCCGGTTCAAGCACTCCGGATCACTGTCGGACCTGGATGCCTCGATCGAGTTCGCGGACGCCGCTGTCGAGGCGGCGCCGGCCGGTCACCACGCCCTGGCAGGCATGCTGTCCAATCTCGGCGTGGCGTTGCTGGAGCGGTACATGCGGACGACCGAGCCCCGAGACCTGGATGATGCGATCCGGACCAGTCGCAGAGCCGTCGCAATCACGCACGGCTACCGTCCCGACCGTCCCCGCTACCTCGCAAACCTGTGCGGGGCACTGTACGCACGGTTCCGCCTTGCCAGAAGCGCCGATGACCTTGCGGACGCGATCGAGGCCGGACATGGCGCTGTCGATGCCATCCCTCTCAACCATCCGGAGCGCCCCCGCTACCTGTCAGCGCTCGGTGTCGCCCTGACCACCAGGGCCGAGGAATCCGGCTCCGCCGCGGACCTGGACGACGCAGTGGCTGCATGCCAGGAAGCCCTGGACGCCACTCCCGCCGAGCATCCGGAGCACGCCGACTACGGGTACAACCTCGGGCAGTCCCTACAGCGTCGGTACGACCGAACTTGCTTACGACAGGACCTCGATCGCGCTTTGAGGGCGAACCTGGAGGCATCTCGAACGGATGGGGCCCGGCCTTCCACACGGATCCAGGCAGCCCGAGCGGCCGCCGCGCTGGCGAGGGGCTTCGACCGCGATTTGGAGGCCAGCCTTCTGGCGGACGCCGTCGGCCGCCTGCCGGAGGTAGCGGACCGTCGACTGAGCCGTGGCGACCGGCAGCACGCCGTGGGGGAGTGGTCCGGACTGGCTGGGGAGGCAGCGGCGTCCGCTCTCGCTTCCGGCGCGGGCTCACCGGCCGACCGGGCAACGCGAGCGTTGCAGCTCCTGGAAACCGGCCGCGGTGTCCTGCTTGGCCAGGCCCTGGATACCCGAAGCGACCTCGCCGAGCTTCGGCATCGCCACCCGGGGCTGGCCCAGCGCTTCGAGGAACTTCGAAACCAGCTCGATCAGCCGCTCGACATCGTGACAACCCCCGAGAACCCGATGCCGCCGGCCACAGTCGCGGTACGCGCCGTCGACGCCACAGAACATCGGCGTAGCCTTGTCGACGAACTGAACGTCGTGCTCGGCCGCATCCGCGAGCAGGAGGGGTTCGCTGGGTTCGCTCTTCCTCCTGCCGTCGACCAGCTCATCGCACAGGCGGTGTTCGGCCCGGTGGTGACGTTCAACGTCAGCCCGGACCGTAGCGACGCGATCCTGTTGACACGCGACGGCATCGATTCCCTGCACCTCCCGGACCTCACGTTCGACGGTGTCCTCAACCGGGTCGAGAACTTCCACCTGGCCCTCAGGTACGTATCGGATCCCCGCGTGGGCGTCCGCACGCGCAAGGTGGCCCAGCAGACAGTGCAGGGCGTCCTGGAATGGTTGTGGGACGCCGCGGTCGAACCGATCCTGTGCCGGCTCGGCTTCGACAACGAACCTGTCGCAGGAGAGGCGTGGCCCCGCATCTGGTGGGCTCCCGGGGGCATCCTCTCCCTGCTGCCGCTTCATGCCGCCGGCTACCACAGAGCGGTGAGCGGGACGAGCGGAGGCAGTCGGAACCGGCCCACGGTCATGGATCGCGTCGTGTCCTCCTACACCCCGACGATTCGCGTTCTCCACCACACGCGCCAACACGGCACTGCGACACCGCCCGCGAGTCGTTCCCTGATCGTTGCCATGCCCACAACCCCCGGTCTGGAAGGCCGCTTGGCACACGTGTCGGCGGAAGTCGAACGAGTGCGGGCATTACTTCCGAATCCGACGCTGCTCATCGGTGCGGATGAGGCTGTCCAGGAGGCCGCCCAACGCGAAGCGGGCATACGTCCCACCAGGAACCGTGTCCTGCAACACCTTCCTGACTGCGCCATCGCTCACTTCGCGTGCCACGGTGCCCACGACTCCGTCGACCCATCGAAGAGCCTTCTCCTCCTGCACGATCATGAACGTGATCCGCTCACCGTGGCGAGCCTTGCCGAAGTGAGGCTGGACTCGGCTCAGCTGGTCTTTCTGTCGGCCTGTCGAACGGCCTTCACTGACTCCGCAGAGTTGATCGACGAGGCGATTCACCTAGCGTCTGCATTCCAGCTCGCCGGGTTCCCCCATGTCATCGGCACCTTGTGGGAAATCAACGACGAGCTGGCCTCGACCGTCGCGGCCGACTTCTACGCCGAACTCGGATCCGGGCCGACCGGCGACGGGAGCATCGACACGAGCGAAACCGCCCGCGCACTGCATCACACCGTACGCGCTATGCGTGACCGGTTCCCGGAGTCCCCGTCCCTCTGGGCAGCTCACCTGCATGTTGGGGTCTGACATGCACGTGAGCTGAGCGGGCTCCGCGCACGTGTGGCACCGGCCTGTTCGAGCTCTTGCCGATCGACGCGCTCAGAGCAGGCGCAGTTGCACACGCAAGGCGAGCACGACCGGTTGATGGCACAAGGAAGTACAAAGGTGCTCCGATCACGGGCTTCGCACCGACCGTAAAGTGCGCTTGGTTTTCGATCTCTGCCCTCCGAGGGTTCCGGTGCCACTAGGGCGCGTATTCGGTCGTGATCAATCTGTGTGATTCACCTTCGCGGCGGGTCCTGATCCGGTAGACCGTGGTGTGTGACGCGAGCGCAACTG
>NZ_JBFBIL010000056.1:0-52920 GCF_040685575.1 Kitasatospora sp. NPDC088351
ACTGGGACCTTAGACAAGCCTCATCGTTGCAGCTCAGAAGGCACTTTCGCTTTTCCGATCATGATCCGGACGCGACCCCGGATGAAACGCGCAGGCTAGAGCGTCTCCGCCAGGTGCCCGGCCAGCCAGGCCGGGAACTCCGTCAGGTCGGCCAGCACCGCGTCCGCGCCCGCCGCCAGCAGTTCGTCCGCGCGGTAGGGGCCGGTGGCCACGCCCACCGCGACCGCGTCCGCGTGCCGGGCGCCCCGGATGTCGCCGAGGTGGTCGCCGACGTACACCGTCGCACCGTGCTCGCGCAGCGCGTCGCCCTTGGTCTCCGCCCACAGGTCGCCGGCCAGCGCGTCGGCGTGCAGACCCGCGTGCTCCAGGTGCAACCGGGCGTTCGGCTCGTACTTGCCCGTGATCACCGCGACCCGGCCGCCGTGCGCGCGGACCGCCTCGACCGCCGCGTGGGCGCCGGGCAGGGCGACGGTGGGGGCGAAGGCGTGCTCCTGGTAGAGCGTGCGGTAGCGGTCGGCGATGCCGGGCAGCCGGTCGGCCGGGAACCAGTTGCCCAGTTCGTCCAGGAGCGGCGGGCCGAGCCGGGTGACCACCAGGTCGGCGTCGATGTACGTGCCGGTCTCGGCCGAGAGCGCGAGATAGGTGGCCCGGATGCCGAGCCTGGTGTCGAGCAGCGTCATGTCGAGGTCGAAGCCGACGGTGAGCGGGGCGGCAGGCGGGGTCGAGGGCATACCGCCAGGTTATCCAACCCGTCCACCATGGACACGGGGGTGATTTGCCCCGGCTTCTCCGCGGAACTTAGGTTTGCCTCAGTTATCTGCGAGAGAGAGCCATGACCGACACCACCGCGCCCGGCAAACGGCGCCTGCTGCGCCGCCGCGCACTGTGGCTCGCCGCCGCGCTGACCGTGCTGGTCGCCGCGGTGCTGCTGAGCCTGGCGGTCGGCAGCCGCACCATCCCGTTCAGTGAGACCGTCGACGCCCTGCTGCACGGCGGGGACAGCACCAACGCCGTGGTCGTCCGCGAGCTGCGGGTGCCGCGGACGGTGGTCGGCCTCGCGGTCGGCGCCGCGCTCGGCCTGGCCGGCGCCGTCATGCAGGGCATCACCCGCAACCCGATCGCCGACCCGGGCATCCTCGGCGTCAGCCAGGGCGCGGCGGCCGGCGTGGTGGTGGCGATCTCCGGGTTCGGGATCTCCTCCCTGACCGGCTACGTCTGGTTCGGCTTCGCCGGGGCGGTGATCGCCACCGTGCTGGTGTACGGGCTGGCGGGGCGCGGGCGGGGTGGGGCGACCCCGATCAAGCTGGCGCTGGCCGGCTCCGCGATGTCCGCGTTCATCGCCTCGCTCAACACCCTGGTGCTCACCACCGACGCGGCCACCATGGACCGGTTCCGCTTCTGGCACGTCGGTTCGCTCTCCGGGCGCACCGCCGACGTGGCCTGGCAGCTGATGCCGTTCCTGCTGGTCGGCACGGTGCTGGTGTTCGCGGTGGCGCGCGGGCTGGACGCGCTGGCGCTCGGCGACGACACCGCCAGGGGGCTCGGCGCGAAGACCGGGCTGGTCCGGGCGGTCGGCGCGCTCGGCGCCACCGTGCTGACCGGTTCGGCGGTCGCCGCGGCCGGCCCGATCGCCTTCGTCGGCCTCGCCGTCCCGCACGCCGCCCGCGCGGTGGCCGGCGCCGACCACCGCTGGGTACTCGCCTTCTCCGCCGTGCTCGGCCCGGCGCTGCTGCTGCTCGCCGACGCGCTCGGCCGGGTGCTCTTCCCGCCCTCCGAGGTGCCTGCCGGTGTGATGACCGCACTGGTCGGGGTGCCGGTGCTGGTCGCCCTGGTCCGCCGCCGGAAGGTGGTGGCGGCATGAGTTCCGTCGCGCTGCGGGGGTACACCGTGCTGCGGGCCGGCCGCGCCTCCTTCCTGCTGCACCGCCGCTCCGCGTTCGTGGCCACCGGTCTGCTGCTGGCGCTGGCCGTCACCGTCGTCGCCTCGCTCTGCCTCGGCGAGTCCACCGTCTCGCCCGCCGAGGTGGTGAAGGTGGTGCTCGGGCAGCCGAGCGCGCACCAGTTGGTGGTCGGCGAGTTCCGGCTGCCCCGGGTGGTGGTCGGTCTGCTGGTCGGCACCGCCCTCGGGCTGGCCGGCGCGCTGATCCAGACCGTCGCCCGCAACCCGCTGGCCAGCCCCGACGTGGTCGGCGTCTCCTGGGGCGCCACCGCCACGGTGGTCGGCCTGATGGCGTACGGCGTGGTCGGCTCCACCGGCCAGGTGCCCTACGCGGCGGTGGCCGGCGGGCTGGTGGCCGGCCTGCTGGTGTACGCGCTGGCCTGGCGGCGCGGCCTGCACGCCCAGCGCTTCGTACTGATCGGCATCGGCATCAGCGTCGCGCTCTCCTCGCTCACCTCGGTCTTCCTCACCAAGGGCGACGGCTTCCAGGCGCAGGCCGCCAAGGTCTGGATGACCGGCAGCCTCAACGGCTCCGGCTACGACCAGGCCGGCTGGCTGGCCCGGGTGCTGCTGGCCGCCGTCCCGGTGGCGCTCTGGGCGGCGCGGGCACAGCGCTCGATCTCCTTCGACGACACCACCGCCGTCGGGCTCGGCCTGCGGCTGGACCGGATCCGGCTCGGCATGGCGCTGCTCGGCATCGTGCTGGCCTCGTGCGCGGCGGGCGCGGCCGGGCCGGTGGACTTCGTCGCGCTGATGGCCCCGCAGATCGCCCTGCGGCTGGCCCGCTCGGCGCAGATCCCGCTGCTCTGCTCGGCGCTGACCGGCGCGCTGGTGGTCGTCCTGGCCGACCTGCTGGCCCGACGGCTGCTCGCGCCCACCGAACTGCCGGTCGGCGTGGTGACCGGCCTGGTCGGCGCGCCGTACCTGATGTGGCTGCTCGTCCGATCCCGCCGTGGAGGTTCCTGATGCCCGATCACCTGGTGCCCGCCGCCCCGGCGCCCGCCGGCCCGGCGCCCGACCACCGCCTCGAAGCCCGGGGCCTGACCCTCGCCTACGAGGCGCGTACCGTCGCCGAGGGGCTGGACCTGCGGATTCCCGACGGCAGGGTGACGGTGATCGTCGGCCCGAACGCCTGCGGCAAGTCCACCCTGCTGCGCGCGCTCGGCCGGCTGCTGAAGCCCGTCCGGGGCGCGGTGCTGCTGGACGGCGCCGAGCTGGCCCGGATCCCCACCAAGCGGATCGCCCAGCGGATCGGGCTGCTGCCGCAGTCCCCGACCGCGCCCGAGGGCATCTCGGTGGCCGACCTGGTCTCGCGCGGCCGCCAGCCGCACCAGAGCTGGTGGCAGCAGTGGTCGGCGGAGGACGAGGAGGCGGTGGCCGAGGCACTGGAGCGGACGTCGACCGCCGAGCTGGCCGAACGCAGTGTGGACGAGCTCTCCGGGGGTCAGCGCCAGCGGGCCTGGATCGCGATGGCGCTCGCCCAGGGCACCGACATCCTGCTGCTGGACGAGCCGACCACCTTCCTGGACATCGCCCACCAGGTCGAGGTCCTGGACCTGGTACGACGGCTCAACGTCGAACGCGGCCGGACGGTGGTCGCCGTGCTGCACGACCTCAACCAGGCCGCCCGGTACGCCGACCACCTGGTCGCGATGCGGGACGGGCGGATCGTTGCCCAGGGCGCGCCGGGCGAGGTCGTCACGGCGGAGCTGGTGCGGGAGGTCTTCGGGCTGGACTCGGTGGTCGTGCCGGACCCGGTCACCGGCACACCGCTGGTCGTCCCGGGCTCGCCGTGGGCGGTGAAGGCGGACGCCTGACGGCCACGGCACGACCACGGCACGACCGGCGGGGGGCGCGCCACAGGCCGCAGACGAGGACGCATAGCATCATTTCGGACATAATCGACGCGCCGCCGCCCGTTCGCCCCCGTCCGAGGACCGCCGATGCCCCCGATCACCCGCCGTACCCTGCTCACCGGGCTCGGCGGCGCCGCCCTCACCGGGTGCACCGCGCGGCGCGGCACCCCGCTCGCCGACAACGCCGCCGGTGTCCTCTCCCCCACCCCGCTGCCCGCCGTCACCGTCAACACCGCGATGGGCCCGGTGACGGTACCGGGCGCGCCGATGCGTGTCGTCACCCTGGACACCGCCGAACTCGACTCCGCGCTGACCCTCGGCATCACCCCGGTCGGCGCGGCCCGGGCAGCCGTCGACCCCACGTTCCCCGACTACTGGCCCGCCTCCCGGGTCGCCGGGATCACCCCGGTCGGCGCTCCCGGCGCCCCGGACCTCGACGCGATCCGCGCCGTGCGTCCCGACCTGATCCTCTCCAACCAGGCCCGGGACGGCGACCGCTACGACACGCTGCGGCAGATCGCCCCCACCGTCCTCACCCAGACCACCGGCGCCCCGTGGAAGGCCAACGTCCAGTTGCACGCCCAGGCGCTCAGCCGTCAGAACGCGGCCACCGCCTTCGCCGGCGCCTACCAGCGGCACGTCTCCCAGGTGATCCAGGCGCTGGCCGGCGCCAAGGCGTCCGGCCGGAAGATCAGCCTCGTCCGCTTCGTCGAGGGCGGCGGCATCCGGCTGTACGGCAAACAGAGCTTCCCCGGCACCCTGCTCACCGACGTCCAACTCGGCCGCCCGGACGCCCAGAACGTCGACCAGGCCGACATCGAGATCCCCCTGGACCAGATCGCCAGGGCCGACGGCGACCTGCTGCTCTACGCCACCTACGGCAACCCCGGCCGGGCCGGCACCACCGCCACCCTGGCGAGCCCCGGCTGGCAGGCCCTCGGCGCCGTCCACGCCCACCGGGCCTTCCCCGTCGACGACCAGCTCTGGTTCCAGGGCATCGGCTACACCGGCGCCAACTTCGTCCTCGCCCAGCTCCAGCGCTTTCTGGGGGCGTAGGCCTGGCCGGCCGCGTGCCGCCCGTCCGGCTCCACCCGTGATCGGCGCGGACGGGGACCGGCGAGAACAGCCGGGAGGCGCGGCACGCGAGGCCCCGGCCTCAGCCCTCCGTCCGGGCCGCCCGCCGCATGGTCACCCCGAGCAGGAACAGCGCGGAGAGCACCGCCGCCACCCGCAGCGCCCCGGGGGCCGCGGACCAGGTCACCTGGCCGACCTGCTCGCCCGGCTGAAGCGCCTCGCCCCAGCGGCCCTGGGCGCGGCCCCAGAACCAGACGGTGGTCGCGCTCATCGTGATCAGCGGAATGCCGAGAATGGCGAACTTACGGGTGAAGTCGGTCAGTTGACGGGACAGGTAGCCGAGCGCCCAGCCCACCAGCAGCGCCGGGACCAGCCCGACGACCGCACCGCCGACCAGCGTCACCGAGGACAGCAGGAGCAACGGCGACGGGCGGCGGCCGGCCAGCACGCTCTGCCGCGGCGCCCCCGCCGGGGCCCCGCCGCCCTCGCTCCCGGACTTGGCCCTGGCCTTCCTCTTGTTCCTGCGCCCGCCCTTCCCCGCCGCCTTCCCCGCTGCCGTCTCCTCGGCCGGCGCCGGGTCCGGCGTGTCCTCCGCGGGCGTCCGCTGTTCCGGGATCGGCTTGGGGGGCGCCTGCGGCGCGTCCGAGAAGTTGAGCATCACGAGGTCCCAGCCGCCCGGGTCCGCCGAGTACAGCTGCGACGCCGGCGGAGCGTCCGCACCGGCCGACGACCCCGCGAGCGGCCCCTCGGACGTCTCGCCGAACGGTTCCGACACCCTGGGCGGAGCCGCGGGGGCCGGCGGGACGGACGGCATCCCCGGCACACCGGGCGGCCCGGCCGCGTACACACTGTCCCCGTCCGCCGGCCCGCCTCCGCCCGGCGGCTCGCTCCACGGCCCGCGCTTACGCCACCACTCGCCGTCCGACATCACCCAACACCCCGCCTTGCCCGAGCCCGTCCCCGCCGATCGTGACGCTACCCATCCGGCCCCCGCCCACGCGAGCCCGGGCCGCCCGGATGATCGACAGCCGCCCGCGACTCATCCCGCACCGCCACCCGACGCGACTAACCTAGGTCGAATGACCACATCGCAGGGCCCCCAACGCCCCGGGAAGTCCGCCGCCGGCCCCCGCACCCTCGCCGAGGAGCTCCGCACCCGCCCCGACGACGACCTCGCCGCCCTGCTCCGGTCCCGCCCCGACCTGCTCAATCCCGTCCCCGGCGACCTCACCCAGCTCGCCGCCCGGCTCTCCTCCCGTGCTTCCGCGCTGCGCGCCCTGGAACGCCTCGACCGGTTCACCCTCCAGGTCGCCGAGGCCCTGGCCGCCGCCCCCGACGGCGCGTCGCTCGCCACCGTCCGGACCCTGCTGGCCGGCCCCGCCAAGGTGAAGCCGCACCCCGGCGCCACCCCGCTCACCACCGCCGACCGCGCCGCCGTCGCCGCCGCCCTCCCCCGGGCCCTCGCCACACTGCGCGACCGCGCCCTGCTCTGGGGCCCCGACAACGGACTGCGCCTGGTCATCGCGGTCCGCGAGGCCCTCACCCCGACCGCCGCCAACCCCGGCCGCACCGGCCTCGGCCCGACCCTCGCCGAGGCCACGCCCGGAATGTCCCCGGCCCGGCTGCAGCAACTGCTCGCCTCCGCCGGCCTGCCCGCGACCCCCGACCCGGTCACCGCCGTCGCCGCGCTCACCGCGCTGCTCACCGACCGCGCCCGCTGCGACGCCCTGCTCGCCGGCGCCCCCGAACCGGCCCTGCGCCTGCTGGACCGCCTGGTCTGGGGCCCGCCCACCGGGACCGTCCCGGACGCCACCCGCCCGGTCACCGCCGAGGACGCGCAGAGCCCGGTCGAGTGGCTGCTCGCCCGCGGTCTGCTGCTGCCCACCAGCCCCGGCAGCGTCGTGCTGCCCCGCGAACTCGCTCTGCACCTGCGCGGCGGCCGCACCCACCGCATGACCGAACCGGTCCAGCCCGAGCCCGTACCCGACGCTCCACCGCGCGATCCACAGGCTGTGGACAGTGCCGCCGCCGGCCAGGCCCACACCGCCGTCCGGATCGTCGAGGAACTGCTCGACCTCTGGGGCCTCACCCCGCCCGCCACCCTGCGGGCCGGCGGCGTCGGCGTCCGCGACCTCAAGCGCACCGCCCAGGCCCTCGAAACCACCGAGCGCCAGGCCGCCTTCTGGCTCGAACTCGCCTACACCGCGGGCCTGCTGGCCCCCGACGGTGAGGCCGACGAACGCTGGGCCCCCACCCCCGGGTACGACGCCTGGCTCCAGCAGGACACCGCCGGACGCTGGGCCCGGCTGGCCGGCTGCTGGCTCACCGCCACCCGCGTCGCCGCCCTCACCGGCAGCCCGGACGGCAAGGGCAAGCCGCGGGCCGCGCTCGGCCCCGAACTCGACCGCACCCTGGCCCCGTCCGTCCGCCGGGCCACCCTCGCCCTGCTCGCCGAACTGCCGCCCGGCACCCCCGCCACCGCCGACGAACTGCTGCCCACCCTGCGCTGGCAGCGCCCGCTGCGCGGCGGCCCGGCCACCGGCGAGGGCCGCGATCTGCGCGACGACCTCACCGCCTGGACCCTCGCCGAGGCCGAACTCCTCGGTGTCACCGGCCGCGGCGCCCTCGCCGCCCCCGCCCGCGCCCTGCTGACCGCCGAGGCCGACCCGGCCGAGGTGCTCGCCCCGCTGCTGCCGCGCCCGCTGGACCACGTCATCCTCCAGCCGGACCTCACCGCGATCGCCCCCGGCCCGCTGCTCGCCCCGCTCGGCCAGGCCCTCGCGCTCTGCGCCGACATCGAGTCCAAGGGCGGCGCCACCGTCTACCGGTTCACCCCGGAGTCCGTCCGCCGCGCGCTCGACGCCGGCCGCACCGCCGCCGACCTGCAGGTCTTCCTGGAGCAGCACTCCCGCACGCCCGTACCCCAGCCGCTCACCTATCTGATCGACGACGTCGCCCGCCGGCACGGCGTGCTGCGGGTCGGCGCCGCCTCCTCGTACCTGCGCTGCGACGACCCGGCGCTGCTCGCCGAGGTGCTGGCCGACCGGCGCTCCGTCGATCTGCGGCTGCGCCTGCTCGCCCCCACCGTCCTGGCCTCCCAGGCCGCCCCCGACGTCCTGCTCGCCGCCCTGCGCACCATGGGCTACGCGCCCGCCGCCGAGTCGGCCGAGGGCGATGTCCTGATCACCCGCCCGGACCGCCACCGCACCCCGCCGCGCGCGGCCCCCGTCCCCGTCCCCGACGGCCCGCCCACGCCCGACGACACTCTCCTCGCGGCCGCCATCAAGGCCATCCGGGCCGGCGACCGCGCCGCCACCGCCATCCGCCGCGAGCCCACCCCCGACCCGCGGCAGCTGCCGCGCACCGCCGCGGCCGAGACCCTCGCCGCCCTGCAGACCGCCGTCCTGCTCGGCGAGCGGATGTGGATCGGCTACCTCAACGCCGAGGGCCTCGCCAGCCAGCGCATCATCGACCCGGTGAAGGTCGAAGGCGGCTACGTCACCGCCTTCGACCACCACGCCGACGAACTCCGCACCTTCGCCCTCCACCGGATCACCGGCGTGGCCGAACTGGAGGACTCCGCCTGACCGCCGGAACGGAGCCCGGCCGCCGGGACGGAGCCCGCTCCCCGGGGCGGGCCCTGCTCACCGCAGCGGGTCAGTGCGCCTGCCCCTGCTGCATCTTCTCCTTGATCGCCTGATCGGCCAGCGTGCCGATCTCGCTCTGGCCGACCGGCAGGCTGCCGCCGCTGACCAGATCGGCGAGCAGGAACCCGCCGGCCGCGAACGGGCCGCCGGTCTCGCCGAGGCCCGCGAGGGCATGAGCGGAACCGGCGGAGGAGGCGGTGGCGGCGAAGGCCGTACCGGCGAGGGCGAGGGCTGTGAGGACGCGCTTCGACTTGTTCATGCCCGGCTCAACGACGGAGCGGCCCCCCGGTCACCGCCCGGCCCACCGACCGCCCGGGCGGCGGACAGCGGCTCCGGCCCCTCGAAGGCGGCCGAATCACGGTGGCCGCCCGCGTCCGCCACGAAATGCGCGACACTGGAGGGTCTGCGTCGGACCAGCCGGTCAGACCAACCGGTCAGACCAACCGGTCGACCCGGCCGGTCGGCCGGTCATCAGTCCAGCCTGTCAGTGTCAGCCAGTGGAGGGCTTCCCCGCGTGAACGACGGACCGCTCATCGTCCAGAGCGACAAAACTCTTCTCCTGGAGATCGACCACCCCAAGGCCGCCGACTGCCGCCGCACCATCGCGCCGTTCGCCGAACTCGAACGCGCCCCCGAGCACGTGCACACCTACCGGATCACCCCGCTCGGGCTCTGGAACGCCCGCGCGGCCGGGCACGACGCCGAGCAGGTGGTCGACGCCCTGGTGACGTACTCGCGCTACCCGGTACCGCACGCACTGCTCGTGGACGTGGCCGACACCATGGCCCGCTACGGACGGCTCCGGCTCTCCAAGCACCCGACCCACGGCCTGGTGCTCACCAGCACCGACCGGCCGGTGCTGGAGGAGGTGCTGCGCTCCAAGAAGATCGCCCCGCTGGTCGGCGCCCGGATCGACCCCGACACCGTCGTCGTCCACCCGTCCGAGCGCGGCCAGATCAAGCAGGTGCTGCTCAAACTCGGCTGGCCCGCCGAGGACTTCGCCGGGTACGTGGACGGCGAGGCGCACCCCATCGAGCTCGACCAGAACGGCTGGCAGCTGCGCCCGTACCAGGCCCAGGCCGTCGAGGGCTTCTGGCACGGCGGCTCCGGCGTCGTCGTCCTGCCCTGCGGCGCCGGCAAGACGCTGGTCGGCGCGGCGGCCATGGCCGAGGCCAAGTCGACCACCCTGATCCTGGTCACCAACACCGTCTCGGCCCGGCAGTGGAAGCACGAACTGGTCAAGCGCACCTCGCTCACCGAGGACGAGATCGGCGAGTACAGCGGGACGAAGAAGGAGATCCGCCCGGTCACCATCGCCACGTACCAGGTGATGACCACCAAGCGGAAGGGCGTCTACGCCCACCTGGAGCTCTTCGACGCCCGCAACTGGGGCCTGGTGGTCTACGACGAGGTGCACCTGCTGCCCGCGCCCGTCTTCAAGTTCACCGCCGACCTCCAGGCCCGTCGCCGCCTCGGTCTGACCGCCACCCTGGTCCGCGAGGACGGCCGCGAGGGCGACGTCTTCTCGCTCATCGGCCCCAAGCGCTTCGACGCGCCCTGGAAGGAGATCGAGGCGCAGGGCTACATCGCGCCCGCCGACTGCTGCGAGGTCCGCGTCACCCTGACCGACACCGAGCGGCTCGCCTACGCCACCGCCGAGCCCGAGGAGCGCTACCGCTTCTGCGCCACCACGGCGACCAAGCGTCGGGTGGTGGAGGCCCTGGTCAAGAAGCACGAGAAGGACCAGACGCTGATCATCGGCCAGTACATCGACCAGCTCGACGAGCTCGGCGAGGTCCTGGACGCCCCGGTGATCAAGGGCGAGACCAGCAACGCCCAGCGGGAGAAGCTCTTCGAGGCCTTCCGGAACAAGGAGATCAGCGTCCTGGTGGTCTCCAAGGTCGCCAACTTCTCCATCGACCTGCCCGAGGCGACCGTCGCCATCCAGGTCTCCGGCACCTTCGGCTCCCGCCAGGAGGAGGCCCAGCGCCTCGGCCGCGTCCTGCGCCCCAAGGCCGACGGCCACGCGGCCCACTTCTACTCCGTGGTGGCCCGCGACACCGTCGACCAGGACTTCGCCGCCCACCGCCAGCGCTTCCTGGCCGAACAGGGCTACGCCTACCGCATCATCGACGCGGACGACGTGCTCTAGCGGGTCCGTACCCGCCGGTCCGTACCCGCCGAGGATCAGTACCCGACGCCGTCGCGCCCGAGGAAGACCACGCGCGCGGCGGTGTCCAGGGCGATGCCGACGTTGCGGACGGCCCTGGCCAGCGGGTTGCGGCGGCGGCCGGGGACGGTCGCGGCGGTCGCTCCGGCGGGGCGGGCGACGGACTTCTGGGTCGGCACCCGGGGGGTCGTGGCCGCTGCCCGGGGCGCCGTGATGTGTACGGTGCTCATGTCTTCAACGGTAGAACCCGGGCGCGCCGGACACATCACCCCAAAGGCCGTATCCGGCAGGACGGAGGTCGTCCTCCCGATGTACGGAGGCCCTGAGGGCCCCGTCCGGGGAAACCGGGGGTGGAACCCTGGGGCCACCGGGTCTAGGATCGTTCGTCTGCCCCCTCCCGAACCGTGGTACCTGCTGAGTCCCGCAGGCAGCCGGGGGAGGCGCCGACCGTTCGGCAACCGGTCGGCTGTACCCACTGTGAGCTCCAACGATCCGCTGCGCCCGCTTCCGGGGCAGCCGGGAAGGTTCGCTGTGCCCGCCACCCCCACCACCGACCCCCTCCAGCGCGAACGCGACCATCTGGCCGCCTCCAGGGCCGCGCTGCGAGCGATGCGCGAGGACGTCCAGTCGCTGGACATCCGCGACGTGACCGGCACCTGGGTCACCGCCATCGTCCTCCAGAAGCAGATCGAGGCCCGGATCGCCGCCCTGGCCGACCTCTCGCACACCCCGCTGTTCTTCGGCCGCCTCGACTACCTGCACGCGATCAGCGAGGAGCTGTCCGAAGGCAGTGGAGGGGAGAACTTCTACATCGGCCGGCGGCACGTCCACGACGCCGACGGCGACCCGATGGTGATCGACTGGCGCGCGCCGGTCTCCCAGCCGTTCTACCGGGCCAGCCGGACCGCGCCGATGGACGTCGAGCGGCGCCGCCGCTTCGGCTACACCGGCGGCGAGCTGACCGCCTACGAGGACGAGCACCTCACCGACCCCGCCGAGTCGGACACCGCCTCCGCCCTGCTCGCCGCCGAGATCGAGAAGCCCCGCGTCGGGCCGATGCGCGACATCGTCGCCACCATCCAGCCCGAGCAGGACGAGATCGTCCGTGCCGACATCAGCGGCACGGTCTGCGTCCAGGGCGCCCCCGGCACCGGGAAGACCGCCGTCGGCCTGCACCGTGTCGCCTATCTCCTGTACGCGCACCGCGAGCGCCTCGCCCGGACCGGCACGCTGGTCATCGGCCCGAACAACGCCTTCCTCTCCTACATCGAGCAGGTGCTGCCCGCCCTGGGCGAGCTGGAGGTGGCGCAGGCCACCGTGCAGCAGCTGGTCGCGCATGTCGAGGTCCGGGGCGAGGACACCGCGGAGGCGGCCCGGCTGAAGGGCGACGCCCGGATGGCCGAGGTGCTGCGCCGGGCCGTGCGCTCGGGCATCACGCTGCCCACCGAGCCCTGCGTGGTGGTCCGCGGCTCCCGGCGCTGGCGCGTACCGGCCTACGAACTGGTCGAGATCATCGAGGAGTTGAAGGGCCGCGCGATCCGCTACGGTGCCGCCAGGGACGCGCTGCCGCAGCGGATCGCGCACACCGTGCTGCTGAAGATGGAGCAGGGCGGCGAGGCCCCCGACGACCGGGTGCAGGACGCGGTGGCCCGCAACCCGGCGGTCAAGGCGGTGGTCAAGCAGTGCTGGCCGCCGGTCGAACCGGCCAAGCTGGTCCTGCGGCTGCTCTCCGAACCGGAGTTCCTGGCCGAGTGCGCGGACGGCGTCCTCACCCCCGAGGAGCAGCGGACGGTGCTCCGGCCCAGGCCCGGCCGCTCGGTGAAGACCGCCCGCTGGACGGCCGCCGACGCCGTCCTGGTCGACGAGGCCACCAACCTGGTGCAGCGCACCCCCTCGCTGGGCCACGTGGTGCTGGACGAGGCGCAGGACCTCTCCCCGATGCAGTACCGCGCGGTCGGCCGCCGCTGCACCACCGGCTCGGCGACCGTCCTCGGCGACCTCGCCCAGGGCACCACCCCCTGGGCGACGGCCAGTTGGCCGGACGCCCTGCACCACCTGGGCAAACCCGCCGCCCACATCGAGGAGTTGACCAAGGGCTTCCGGGTGCCGGAGGAGGTCATCGCGTACGCCTCCCGGCTGCTGCCCGCGATCGCCCCGGGCCTGGCTCCGGCCAGTTCGGTCCGCGAGGCGCCCGGATCGCTGACGATCCGTCAGGTCGAGCGGGGCGTGCTGGCGGAGGCGGTGATCGCGGCCTGTCACCGGGCGCTGGAGCACGAGGGCTCGACCGGCCTGATCGCCGCCGACGAGCGCGTCCCACTGCTCGCCGAGGCGCTGGCCGCCGCAGGTCTGCCGCACCTCTCCCCCGGCGCCGAGACCAGCGCGGAGGCCCGGCTGACCCTCGTCCCGGCCTCGCTGGCCAAGGGCCTGGAGTACGACTACGTGGTGCTCGACGAGCCGGCCGCCGTGATCGCCGGCGAGCCCGACCGGCGGACCGGCCTGCGGCGCCTGTACGTGGCGCTCACCCGCGCGGTCTCGGGGCTCACGGTGCTGCACGCCGAACCGCTGCCCGAACAGCTGCGCTGACGACAGCCGGACGACGGGTGACAACTGACAGATAACAGAGTCTGTTATCTGTCAGTTGTCACCCGTCACCCACCCCTCAGCCGTCGATCAGCGCCCGCCACTCGGCGACCCTGCCCGCGTCCACCGGCGACTGCCACCCGTCGACGCGCACCGCGCCACCGACGTGGAAGGCGTCGAAGCCGGCCGCCCGCAGGCCCGGCAGGTGCTCGGCCCGCAGCCCGCCGCCGATCAGGATCCGCTGGCCGTAACCGGGCTTCCCGGCCGCGGCCAGCTCCGCCAGCAGCACCTCCCGGCCCGCGTCCACGCCGCCGACCGCACCGGACGTCAGGAAGGTGTCCAGCCCGGGCAGCGCGCCGACGGCGGCGCGCACGGCGGCGCGGTCGGCGCTGTGGTCGATCGCCCGGTGGAACGTCCAGCGGCAGCCCGCCACGGCCTCGGCGACGGCCTCGGTGGCGGCCAGGTCGACGGCGCCGTCGGCGTCCAGGAAGCCGAGGACGAACTCGTCGGCGCCCTCGGCCCGGAGCGCGGCCGCGCGGGCGCGCAGCTCGTCCAGGTCGCCCGGCGCGAAGCCGTCCCGGATCCGCAGCATCACGCGCAGCGGGATGTCCACCGCCGCGCGGATCTTGGCGAAGTCCTCGACCGACGGGGTGAGCCCGTCGGCGGCCATGTCGGTGACCAGTTCGAGCCGGTCGGCGCCGCCCGACTCGGCGGCCTGGGCGTCCTGGGGCGTCAGCGCGATGACTTCGAGAATTGGTCTAGACATATCGGTAGACTGCCACATCCCGCGGCCCCCCGGCGAGCCCCCTGCGGCCGTTTGGCCGGGACCTGCCCTCCGGTCGCGGCCCGTCCTCCGGTCGTCACGCCGCCGGGCCGGGCCACCCGGCGGCGGCCCGGCCCGGTCCGATCAGATCGCGGTGCGCCATCCCTCCGTACCCGGGGGAACGCCGCCGCGCCGCCGCTTGACCAGAACCGCCGCCAGCATCAGCGCCACCGCCGCCGTACCGACCGGGAGCAGCCGCCAGATACCGCCGGTCTCCTCCCAGAGGCTGAACACGCTGAAGGCCGCACTCAGCGGCAGCATCGCGAGCCCCGCCGCGGCGGGCAGCAGCCAGCCGCGCACCACGGTGAGCACCAGGAACAGCGGAACGACCACCAGAACGGTCGACCACGGGGCGTTCATCAGGTAGCGGGTGTCGTAGTTCCCCTGGGCCGCGACCATGAGTCCGCCCAGGACCGCCGACGCCGCCATCAGCGCGCGCGGCCACCCCGTCGGGCGGCTCAGCAGGTCCCGTGGCGCGGCGATGACCAGCAGCCCGGAGAGCACGAACGGCACGACCGAGGTGCTCGTGTAGAGGGTCCACCACCAGCCCATGGCCTCCGGCGCGAACGCGCCCCTCATGCCGAGCAGCCCGGTGACCACCACCCCCACCGCGAAGATCCGCGCCACCGTCCAGCTCCCCACCATCGCGGCGAGGGCCAGCAGGAGCGCCACCACCGGCTGCGCGATCATGATCGCCCGGCCCAGGCTCGTCTCCCCGGCGAAGTTCCAGGCGACGGCGTCCACATCGCTGAACCACGGCGACAGACTCGCCCCCGCGACCGCGGCCGCGATCAGTGGCGCGGCCGCCCCGAGCAGCCGCCCGCCGAGGGAGCTGGAGGTCAGCCTGGTCCGCACCCGCAGGCCGTACGCGGCGAGGTCGAGCGCCTCCCGGGCCAGCGCCTGCCTGCCCGCCTCGGCCGTGGTGTCGGCGAAGACCGCGGCCAGTTCGTCGCCGCGCTCGCGGCGGTAGCGGGCCGGGTAGAGCTGGAGCGCGACCCGCAGGACGACCGTCTGTGTGGTCATGACGGTGGGTGTGGTCATGTGAAGGTCCCCCTGACCCTCGGTCGGACAACGGCGAGGCGCCGCTCGGCCTCGGTGGCGACGGCACGCAGCCGTTCGGCCTCACCGGCCAGGGCGGCGCGGCCGGCCCCGGTCAGCGCGTACGAGCGCCGGGCCCGGCCGTCCACCACCTCCTCGGCCGCGACCTCGATCAGCCCCTGCTGCAGCAACCGGTCGAGGGCGCCGTAGAGCGTGCCCGTCCGCATCGTGACCCGGCCGCCGGAGATCGCGGCGACCTCCTGGATGAGCGCGTAGCCGTGCCGTGGGGCATCGGCCAATGCCGTGAGCAGAAGCAGCGTGGGCTCCTGCATCGCACGTTCTGTCATAGGACTACATATATCGCTAACCTACATATAGGTCCAGTGGAACTCCCACCGGCCGACCCGCCCGACCCGCCCGACCCGGACGCCCAGACTGATCAGGACGACCCGACCGATCCCGACGCCCCGGCCACACCGTCCGCCCGGGCCAGCACAATGAACCCCATGCCGAACACGTCCGCCGCCGCCGGCCCGCCCGCCGCCGCCGATCTGCTCGCCGACTGGACCGCCCTGCTGCACCGCTGCGGCACCGGCACCGACCCCGAACCGTACGGGCGCGAGCTGCTGCGCCGCTGGGCCGAGCCGCAGCGCCGCTACCACACCACCGATCACCTGCGGGCGGTGCTGGGCCACGTCGACACGCTCGCCGGACACGCCGACGCACCGGACACCGTCCGGCTGGCCGCCTGGTTCCACGACGCCGTCTACCGCCCCGACCGCTCCGAGAACGAGGAGCGCAGCGCGGCCCTCGCCGTCCGGGCGCTCACCGAGGCCGCTCTGCCGGCCGCCCGGGTGGCCGAGGTCGCGCGGCTGGTCCGGCTGACCACCACCCACCGCCCCGCCCCCGGCGACCGGGACGGCGAGGTGCTCTGTGACGCGGACCTCGCCGTCCTCGGCGGCACCCCCGAGGCGTACGCGGCGTACGCGGCCGCCGTACGCGCGGAGTACGCCTTCGTCCCCGAGCCGGACTTCCGGGCCGGGCGCGCGGCGGTCCTGCGCCGGCTCCTCGCGCTCCCCGCGCTCTACCGCACCCCAGCCGCCCGCGAACGCTTCGACGCCCCCGCCCGAGCCAACCTGGCCGCCGAACTCGGCCTCCTGGAGGGCTCCGAGTAGGACGCCACGGACCGCGAACGCCCCGGGCGGCACAAGGGCCGCCGTCGCGCCCCGGAGCGCGACGGCGGCCGAAAGCGGTCCCGGCCGGGCGCGGTCTACGACAGCCGGCCGACGGGCGACACCACCGCCCCCTCCTTGCCGCACACCCAGTGCGGCTCGGGCCCGAGCTCCGGCTCCACGCCGAGCGCGTGCGGGTCCCCGTCCGCCGCGCACGCGGTGCACAGCGGCCACCGCCCGTACTCCTCCAGCAGCGCGTCCTGGACGTCCTGGGCGACCAGCCCGAGCACGTACTCGGCGCCGTCCGGCCACTGCCCCAGCCACCAGCGCCGGTGTGTCACGGCGTTCTCCACCAGCGACACCACGGCGGCGTCCGCCACGTCCCGGGCGGAGAGGTCGGCGAGGATCAGCGCCCGCGCGTTGTGCAGGGCGGTCTCGATGTCAGCGGTGTCACCGGTGGAAGCCATCCGTCCATTCTCCCGCAGAACGCCGCATGGGCGGCTCCCCGGAGGGAACCGCCCATGCGAGCGAGGAACTGCCCGATCCGATCGAGTCGGATCAGAAGTCCATGTCACCGCCCGGCATGCCGCCGCCGGCGGCCGCGGCGGCCTTCTCCGGCTTGTCGGCGATGACGGCCTCGGTGGTGAGGAAGAGCGCCGCGATGGAGGCGGCGTTCTGCAGCGCGGAGCGGGTGACCTTGGCCGGGTCGATGATGCCCGCGGCGACCAGGTCGACGTACTCGTTGGTGGCGGCGTTCAGGCCGTGACCGGCGGGAAGGTTGCGCACCTTCTCCACCACGACGCCACCCTCCAGGCCGGCGTTGGTCGCGATCTGCTTGATCGGGGCCTCCAGCGCGACCTTGACGATGTTGGCACCGGTGGCCTCGTCGCCCTCGAGCTCCAGCTTGTCGAACGCGACCGAGGCCTGCAGCAGGGCGACGCCACCACCGGCGACGATGCCCTCCTCGACGGCGGCCTTGGCGTTGCGGACGGCGTCCTCGATGCGGTGCTTGCGCTCCTTGAGCTCCACCTCGGTGGCCGCGCCGGCCTTGATGACGGCCACGCCGCCGGCCAGCTTGGCGAGGCGCTCCTGGAGCTTCTCGCGGTCGTAGTCCGAGTCGCTGTTCTCGATCTCGGCGCGGATCTGGTTCACGCGGCCGGCGACCTGCTCGCTGTCACCGCCACCGTCGACGATGGTGGTCTCGTCCTTGGTGATGACCACCTTGCGGGCGGTGCCCAGCAGGTCGATGCCGGCGTTCTCGAGCTTGAGGCCGACCTCCTCGGAGATCACGGTGCCACCGGTGAGGATGGCGATGTCGCCGAGCATGGCCTTGCGGCGGTCGCCGAAGCCCGGGGCCTTGACGGCGACGGACTTGAAGGTGCCGCGGATCTTGTTCACGACCAGGGTCGACAGGGCCTCGCCCTCGACGTCCTCGGCGATGATGACCAGCGGCTTGCCGCTCTGCATGACCTTCTCCAGCAGCGGGAGCAGGTCCTTGACCGAGCCGATCTTGGAGTTGGCGATGAGGATGTACGGGTCCTCGAAGCTCGCCTCCATACGCTCCAGGTCGGTGGCGAAGTAGGCGGAGATGTAGCCCTTGTCGAAGCGCATGCCCTCGGTGAGCTCAAGCTCCAGACCGAAGGTGTTGCTCTCCTCGACGGTGATGACGCCTTCCTTGCCGACCTTGTCCATGGCCTCGGCGATGAGCTCGCCGATCTGGGTGTCGGCGGCCGAGATGGAGGCGGTGGAGGCGATCTGCTCCTTGGTCTCCACGTCCTTGGCCTGGGCCAGCAGCTGGTCCGAGACGGCGGCGACGGCCTTCTCGATGCCGCGCTTCAGGGCCATCGGGTTGGCGCCGGCGGCGACGTTGCGCAGACCCTCGCGGACGAGCGCCTGGGCCAGCACGGTGGCGGTGGTGGTGCCGTCACCCGCGACGTCGTCGGTCTTCTTGGCGACCTCCTTGACGAGCTCCGCGCCGATCTTCTCGTACGGGTCCTCGAGCTCGATCTCCTTGGCGATGGAGACACCGTCGTTGGTGATCGTGGGGGCGCCCCACTTCTTCTCCAGAACGACGTTGCGACCCTTGGGGCCGAGCGTGACCTTCACTGCGTCGGCGAGCTGGTTCATGCCACGCTCAAGGCCGCGGCGAGCTTCCTCATCAAAGGCGATGATCTTGGCCATCTGAAGTGGTCCTCCGGGACACGGTCGACTGCTCGGACCAAGGGGTGCCCGCGACGGACGGCCCTGGTGTGCGGGGGTCCTTTCCCCTACCGCTCCCGGGGGCCTCACCGACCCGGTCCGCTGTCACTCTCACGCTGTGAGTGCTAACGCCAATGATTAGCACTCTGGCAGGGCGAGTGCAAGCCCAATCGGCAACCCGCGAGCCGCACCGGCCACCCGCGGGCGGACGCGCGACGGGCCCCGGGCGCCACGTGCGGCGGCGCCCGCCGCCGCACGTGCCGACGGGCCCGTACGACGTGTGTCGTACGGGCCCGTCGCGAAGCAAGAGGCGCACCAGCCGATGGGCCGAGCCGAACTCCTGGGGGTCGGAAAGGTCAGACCGCGGCGCGGACCATGTCCGCCTGCGGGCCCTTCTGCCCCTGAGAGATCTCGAACTCGACCCGCTGGCCCTCCTCAAGGGTGCGGTAGCCGTCCATCTGGATCGCGCTGTAGTGGACGAAGACGTCCGCACCACCGTCGACCGCGATGAAGCCGTAGCCCTTCTCCGCGTTGAACCACTTGACGGTGCCCTGAGCCATTCCGAACTCCCCTAGTGCTGTGCTGGCCCTTCACGCGCCCGCAGGTCGCGGGCCCGGGTCTGGTTTCGAGGCCGGCCCGGGGAACCCCCCCTGGACGCAGCCGTGCACGCCGCGGTCCCCCGCCGAGCCACCGGACGGCATCCGATGGGCGGGCGATCGCGTCGATCGCGGCTGAATGTATCCGGATCGACGCCCTCTGCAACAGGGTCAGCCGCAGGGAATTCCCCGGGCCCGCCAGGGGACACCTCAGGTGAAATCAGGAGGAAATCGGCATTTCACGCCGGACATAGCGGACGAATTACTCAAATCCCCTTGAGAATTCTGACATCTGCCTGACATGTTTCACGGCCGTGCGCGCGGCGCCGGTCTCAGCGGCCGGACGGTCACCGGCGATACGGGTTCAGCCGGATTCGGGCGCCGGTGAAAGGGGAAGGGGAGCCCTGTTCCCAGCCGAGCGACACTCTACTCCGACTGGACCCGGAAATATTCCCGCCGAAATGCGGCCGGCCGCCCCCGCGTACGGAATTCGGAATTCCGTACGCGGGAACGGCCGGCCGGGAAGAGCGGCGGACGGGCTCAGCAGCCGCCGGCCACCGCCGGGATGATCGACACGCTCGCGCCGTCCTTGATCTCGGTCGCCAGCCCCTCCGCGAACCGCACGTCGTCGTCGTTGACGTAGACGTTCACGAAGCGGCGCAGCTTGCCGGCGTCGTCCAGGACGCGGGCGGCGATGCCCGGGTGGTTCTTGTCGAGGTCGGCGATGACATCGCCCAGGGTGGCACCCTCGGCGGCGACCTCGGCGGAGCCGCCGGTGTAGGTGCGCAGGATGGTGGGAATGCGGACGTTGGCGCTCATGGCGGGGGCTCTCCTAGCGGGGTGGTGGTCAGGCGGAGGCGAGGCCGGCGTCGCGGAAGGACTCCAGCGTCGGGCGGATGACGGTGGTCATGCCGGAGTCGGAGACGGCGTCCAAGGTCTTCAGGCCGTCGCCGGTGTTGATCGCGACGGTCTCCTTGGCCGGGTCCAGCTGCCCGGTCTCGACGAGCTTCTTCAGCACGCCGACGGTCACCCCGCCCGCGGTCTCGGCGAAGATGCCCTCGGTGCGGGCCAGCAGCTTGATCGCGGCCACCACCTCGGCGTCGGTGACGTCCTCGACCACGCCGCCGGTGCGGCGGGCGATGTCCAGCACGTACGGGCCGTCGGCCGGGTTGCCGATCGCCAGCGACTTGGCGATGGTGTCCGGCTTGACCGGGCGGATCACGTCCCGGCCGGCCTTGAACGCGGCCGACACCGGCGAGCAGCCGGCCGCCTGCGCCCCGAAGATCCGGTACGGCCGGTCCTCGACCAGACCGAGCCTGATCAGCTCCTGCAGCCCCTTGTCGATCTTGGTGAGCTGGGAGCCCGAGGCGATCGGGATGACGATCTGCTCCGGCAGCCGCCAGCCGAGCTGCTCGCAGATCTCGTACGCCAGCGTCTTGGAGCCCTCGCCGTAGTACGGGCGGAGGTTGACGTTCACGAAGCCCCAGCCCTCGCCGGCCGGGTCGCCGATCAGCTCCGAACAGAAGCGGTTGACGTCGTCGTAGTTGCCCTCGATGCCGACCAGCTCGCCGCCGTAGACCCCGGCCATCACGACCTTGCCCTGCTCCAGGTCGTGCGGGATGAACACGCAGGACTTGAATCCGGCCCGGGCCGCCGCCGCACCGACCGCGCCGGCCAGGTTGCCGGTGGACGAGCAGGACAGCGTGGTGAAGCCGAACGCGCGGGCCGCCTCGATGGCGCAGGCCACCACGCGGTCCTTGAACGAGTGGGTGGGGTTGCCCGAGTCGTCCTTGATGTGCAGCTGAGCGGTGAAGCCCAGCTCACGGCCCAGGTTGTCGGCCTTCACCAGCGGGGTCCAGCCCGGGTTCAGGTTGGGCTTCCCGGCGACATCGGCCGGAACGGGCAGCAGCGGGGCGTAGCGCCAGATCGACGCCGGGCCGGCCTCGATCCGCTTGCGCAGGTCCTCGGCGGCCTCGCCGCCGAAGTCGTACGCGATCTCCAGCGGCCCGAAGCACTCCAGGCAGGCGAAGCTCGGACCGAGCGGAAAGCGGGTGCCGCACTCCCGACAGGACAGCGCGGCGGCGGGGCCGAGGTCAACGGTGAGGGATGCGGGTGCGGCGGTGTCGATAGCCATGATGGCGGAGGCCTCTCTCCTCATCTTCCCCGTGACGCGGTCGCGCCACAGGCCGGAATTGGCACCTGTCCCGCCGGGCCTGTACGACAGCCGCGCGAGAAGGTTGCCGGGACGTCAACGGGCCGTTCCCTCAGTCCCTCTGGATGAGCTCTGTGAAGTTGTGGTCCTGCTCAGCGGTGACCCCGGCGTGCGAAGGTCCGATCGCTGTACGAAGACTGTATCCGAAGGCGTCAACCCCGAACGGGACCGTCCGCCACGCGAGATGCCCCGTCCCGTCCGAACCCGTCCCACCCGAACCCGCCGAGGAGAGACCCGTGCCCGCCGAACCGACCCCCGCGCTCCTTCCGCAGGCGGCGTCCTGGCTGCGCCGCCGCTCCTGGAGCGCGGCCGACCGCCCGGTCGGCACGCTGCTGGACGCCAAACGGGCGGCGGGCCGGGCGGGCACCGTCAGCGTGGTCCTGCCCGCGCTGGACGAGGAGGCCACCGTCGGCGACATCGTCCGCACCGTCCGCCGCGAGCTGATGGAGCGCCTCCCGCTGGTCGACGAACTCGTCGTGGTCGACTCCGGCTCCACCGACGCCACCGCCGCGGTCGCCGCCGGGGCCGGCGCCCGGGTGGTGCACCGTGACGACATCCTGCCCCGGCTGCCCGCCGCCCCCGGCAAGGGCGAGGTGCTCTGGCGCTCCCTGCTGGTCACCAGCGGCGAGATCGTCTGCTTCGTCGACGCCGACCTGCGCGAGTTCGACCCGGCCTTCGTCTCCGGCATCATCGGCCCGCTGCTCACCGAACCCGACATCCAGCTGGTCAAGGCCATGTACGACCGGCCGCTCGAAGTGCCGTCGAGCGGCCCGTCCGACGCGGGCGGCGCGGTCGTCCCCTCCGGCGGCGGCCGGGTCACCGAGCTGGTCGCCCGCCCGCTGCTCAACCTGCACTGGCCGGAGCTGGCCGGCTTCGTCCAGCCCCTCGGCGGCGAGTACGCGGCCCGCCGCTCGCTCCTCGAACGGCTGCCGTTCCCGACCGGCTACGGCGTCGAGCTCGGCCTGCTGGTCGACGCCCTGGAGACCGCCGGTCTGGACGCCCTGGCCCAGGTGGACGTGGGCGTGCGCCACCACCGCCACCAGGACGGCCAGGCGCTCGGCCGGATGGCCGCCACCATCTACCGCACGGCCCTGGAACGCCTCGACCGCACCCACCGCCTCAAGGCCTCCGCCGACCTGGTGCACCCGCTGCTCACCCAGTTCACCCGCGACCCGGAAACCCGTGCCTTCACCGCCCACACCCACCCGGTCACCGGCCTGGAACGGCCCCCGATGCACACCGTCCCCGAGTACGTGAGCCGCCACCTGCCGCACTGACCGGGGTTTGCCGACCCTGGCCCCCGGCAACGTACCAACCATGGGCGATCTCACGACCGAACGTTCGAGTCCGACCGGCACCGCCCCCGTACTGGTGGCCTCCAACCGGGGACCGGTGTCGTTCAGCACCGCGGACGACGACACGCTGACCCTCCGCCGGGGCGGCGGCGGCCTGGTCTCCGGGCTCTCCGCCATCGCCGACCCCAGCGCCGTCTGGGTCTGCGCCGCCCTCGGCGACGCCGACCGCCGGGCCGCCGCGGAGGCCCCGCACGGCCGCCTCGACCTGGCCGGCCACGACGTCGGCGGACAGGCCGTCCGGATGCTGGACATAGATCCGGAGACCTTCGCCCGGGCCTACAACGGGGTCGCCAACTCCACCCTCTGGTTCGTCCACCACCTGCTGTACGCCACCCCCACCGCCCCCGCCTTCGACGCCGGCTTCCGCACCGAGTGGCAGGCCTACCTGGCCTACAACGCCGCCTTCGCCGACGCCCTCGCCGCCGAGGCGGCCCCCGGCGCCGCGGTCCTGGTGCAGGACTACCACCTGTCCCTCGTCCCCGCCCTGCTCCGCGCGGCCCGACCCGACCTGCGGATCGGCCACTTCTCGCACACCCCGTGGGCCCCGCCCGAGTACTTCCGGCTGCTTCCCGACGATGTCGCGGCCGCCGTCCTCACCGGGATCCTCGGCGCCGACCGGGCCGGCTTCCTCACCCGCCGCTGGGCCCTGGCCTTCGCCGACTGCTGCGAGGCGCTGCTCGGCGCCACCGTCGACCGGACCGCCCTCACGGTCACCCACGACGGCCGCACCACGTTCCTCGGCGTCCACGGCCTCGGCGCCGACGCCGACTTCCTGCGCGACCGCGCCCACCGCCCGGACGTCGACGAGCGCCTCGCCGCCCTCCGTGAGGCCGTCGGCGGCCGGCGCACCGTCGTCCGGGTGGACCGCACCGAACTGAGCAAGAACATCGTCCGCGGCCTGCTCGCCTACCGGCACCTGCTGCGCACCCGCCCCGAGTGGCACGACCGGGTCGTGCACGTCGCCTTCGCCTACCCCTCGCGCACCGACCTCGCCGAGTACCGGGCCTACACCGCCGAGGTCCGGCGGCTGGCCCAGGAGATCAACGACGAGTTCGCCACCCCCACCTGGCAGCCGCTGATCCTGCACGTCGACGACGACTTCCCGCGCTCCCTGGCCGCCTACCGGCTGGCCGACGTGGCCCTCGTCAACCCGATCCGGGACGGCATGAACCTGGTCGCCAAGGAGGTCCCGGTGGTCTCCGACCACGGCTGCGCCCTGGTCCTCTCCCGCGAGGCCGGCGCGTACGCCGAACTCGCCGACGACGCGATCACCGTCAACCCGTACGACATCATCGCCACCGCCGACGCCCTGCACGCCGGGCTCACCATGCCCGCCGACGAACGCGCCGACCGCACCAAGCGCCTCGCCGCCGCCGCGACCGCCCTGCCGCCCCAGCAGTGGTTCCTCGACCAGCTCAACGCGCTCGGCTGAGTTCCTCCCCCAGCGCCGCCAGCAGCTCCACCACGCCGGCCGGGCCCGGGACCACCAGGTCGGCCCGGTCGGCGAGCTCGCGGACGGTCGTCCCGCTGCACACCAGCAGCCCGGCCAGCCCCTCCCCGCGCAGCTTCTCCACCGCCGCGTAGGCCGCCACATCGCCCAGATCGTCCCCGGCGTACAGCACCGACCGGGCGGCCCGCTCCCGCAGGAACCCGGTCAGCGCGGCGCCCTTGTCCACCCCCGGTGGCCGCAGCTCCAGCACCAGCCGGCCCGGCTCCACCACCAGCCCGTACTCGGCGGCCAGGGCCGCCACCGGTGCCCGCAGCAGTTCGAACGCCTCCTCCGGTGCCCCGGTGCGCCGGGTGTGCACCGCCAGCGAGCGGCCCTTGTCCTCCACCCAGGTCCCGGCCGGCGCCCCGGCCCCCGCCAGCACGTCCGGCAGCGCCGTCCGCACCCCCGCCACCCCCGGGTGCACCGGCGGCGCCGTGACCTCTCCGGCCTCCCAGCGCTCGGCGCCGTAGTGCCCCAGCACCACCAGCCCGTCGACCGCCGCCAACCCGCCGTACTCGACCGCCAGCGCGGCCGGCCGGCCCGTCACCACCACGATCGAGCCGACGTGCGGGGCCAGCCCCCGCAGCGCCCCCGCCACGCCCGGATGCGCGCGCGCCAGGCTCGGATCGGCCACGATCGGTGCCAGCGTCCCGTCGAAGTCGAGGGCGACCACCGCGTCCCCGGGCGAGGCGAGCACCGCCTCCAGCCCCGTGCGCCCGGCGTCCGTGTCCGGCTGCGGAATCTCCTTGAAGACCATGCCCGGACCCTACCCACGCGGCCGCGCCGTCACCCGGCCGGCGGTCGGCTACCGACCGCCACCGGCCGCTACCGACCCACTGCCGACCCGCTACCGGGCCGCCCGCCGGGCCGCCCGTACCCGCCGCAACCGGTTCACCAGCACCGGCGCGTGGGCCAGGGCCTCCGGCCGATCCAGCAGCCCGTTCAACAGCTGGTAGTACCGCGTGCTGGAGAGCCCCAGCTCCTCCCGGATCGCCCGTTCCTTGGCCCCGGCCGTGCGCCACTGCCGTCCCTCCAGCTCCAGCACCGCCCGGTCCCGCCCGGTCAGCTCACCCATGCCCCGTCACCGCCTCCGACGCCCCGGTCCGCTACGACCTGTCATTCTCCCCCGCCGGTCCGACACACTCTGCGCCCCCGCGCTCCCCGCCCGCGCCGCTACCGTCGCTGGCATGACCACCAGCTTCGCCCTGCACATCCCCACCGCCGAGCTCGAACCCGACCCGCTGGACCCGGCCCAGATCGTCTCCGGCACCCCCGAGGTCTCCGGCAAGGTCCTCTCGGAGTCCCCCGACGGCCGCCAGCTCCGCGGCATCTGGCAGATCACCCCCGGGGTGGTCACCGACGTCGAGGCCGACGAGCTGTTCGTGGTGCTCGGCGGCCGGGCCACCATCGAGATCGACGGCGGCCCGACCCTGGAGGTCGGCCCGGGCGACTGCGCCGTGCTCCGGGCCGGCGACCGCACCACCTGGACGGTCCACGAGACCCTCCGCAAGGCCTACGCCATCACGCTCTGACGGAGCGCTCCGACCACCCGCCACGCCCGTGGCCGCCGAGGGGCCCGCGCGCCGGTCCGGCTACTTCCGGACCCGCGCGGCCTCCTTCAGCGCGGCCCCCTGCAGCCCCTCGAGCACCTTCTTGGCGTCGCCGGTGACGGCCTCCCCGATCCCCGCCTTGATCCGGTTGCTGACGTCGGTCCACGCCGGATCCCCGAACGGGTAGAAGCTGGCGTTCGTCAGACCCGTCGCGAACTGCTTCAGGTCGTCGTGCTTGCCGTCCGTCGTCATCTGGGTGAAGGCGTCCTGGGTCACCGGCAGCAGGTTGTAGGTCTCGTCGAACTTCAGCTGGTTCTCCTTGGTGTACACGAAGGAGAGGAACTTCTTGATCTCGTTCTTGTGCCCGTTGGCCTTGAACGCCATCATCCAGTCGGCGACCCCGAGGCTGCCGGTCTTGGCCACCCCGTCCCGCTTCGGTATCGGCGCCGTACCGAAGTCGATCTTCCCGGCGGCGGCCATCCGCAGCAGGGTGGGGTGCCCGTTCAGCATGCCGACCTTGCCCGCCGCGAAGTCCGTGAACACCGGCGTGCGGTTCATCTTGCCCGGCTCGGCGTAGGTGAGCCTGGTGTCGACCAGGTTGGTGCGCAGCCAGCTGAAGGTCGCCTGGTTCTGCTGGCTGTCGATGGTGTAGTTGCCGACGTCGTCGGAGAGGCTGCCGCCCCCGCTGAGCGTCCACAGCATCGACTCGGCCGGGGCCTCCTCCGGGCCGAGCGGCAGGCCGTACGGGGTGACCCCCGGCACCTTGGCCTTGATCTTCTCGGCGTCCTGCTTGAGCTCGCTCCAGGTGGCCGGCGGCTGGCTGATCCCGGCCTTCTGGAAGACCGCCTTGTTGTAGAACAGCACCCGCGAGGAGGAGACGAACGGGATGCCGTACTGCGTGCCGAGCATCTGCCCGGCGTGCGTGAAGGAATCCATCATGTTGGCCTGGGTCTCCAGGGACAGCACGTCCGTGGCCGGGTAGAGCCGGTCCGCGGCGGCCTGGTCGGCGAACCCGCCGGTCTGCAGCAGGTCGGGCGACGTGCCGGCGGCGATCAGGTCGTCGACCCGCTTGCCGATGTCGGTCCAGCCGACCACCTCGACATCGACCTTGATCCCGGGGTTGGCGGCCTCGAAGCGGTGGGCGATGTCGTCCCAGTACGGCTTGGAGCTGGTCTCCGCGCTCTCGCCGTAGTCGGCCGCGACCAGCTTGAGGGTGACCGTGCTGTCGCCCTGCCCACCGCAGCCGGTGAGCAGCAGCGCTCCGGCCAGCGCGGTGCCGAGCAGACGGGTGGGGACCTGGGCGCGCCTGTTCAACGCGGGTACCGCCTTCGAGGGGGGAGTCCGATGGACGTCGGAGTTGTCTGAAAAGCGGCCGGACGGGGGAATCCGGCAGGGGGGAGGCGTAACACTGTCAAACCCACCGCACGGTGGTCCACACCTCTGGCCGGTACGTGCCGGGTAGTTATCGAAGTGCGGAGGTCATTGCACGATGCGCAATGGCGGCGAGCCGCAGCAGGACGCGCAAAGTGCCGCACACGACATGGTTCTGCGACAAAGCTCACCTACTTTGGACCAGACCAATCCGACAACTGGACTAGACCTCTCCGACCCGACCAAGGGAAACTGTCCTCCGTGAAGCACGTCATCGCACTCGATGTAGGCGGCACCGGCATGAAGGCCGCGCTGCTCGCCCAGGACGGCTCCGTGCTGTTCGAAGCACGCCGACCGACCGGGCGGGAGCACGGCACGAACGCCGTCGTCGCCGCCATCCTCGACTTCGCCGCCGATCTGGCGGACGAGGGCCGAAGCCGTTTCGGCGTCGCCCCGCTGGCGGCGGGCGTCGCCGTCCCGGGGACGATCGACGAGAGGAACGGTATCGCGGTCTTCTCCGCCAACCTCGGCTGGCGGGACCTCCCCCTGCGCAAGCTGCTGGGCGAGCGCCTGGCCGGCCCGGGCGGCCCGCCCATGCCGGTCGCGCTCGGCCACGACGTGCGCTCGGGCGGTCTCGCCGAGGGCCGGCTCGGCGCCGGCCGGGGCGTCGAGCGCTTCCTGTTCATCGCGCTGGGCACCGGCATCGCCGGCGCCATCGGCATCGGTGGCCGGATCGAGGCCGGAGCCCACGGCTACGGCGGCGAGATCGGCCATGTGGTGGTCCGGCCGGGCGGCCCGCAGTGCGGCTGCGGCGCCCGGGGCTGCCTGGAGACGCTCGCCTCCGCCTCCGCCGTCTCCCGGGCCTGGGCCGCGGCCTGCGGTGACCCCGACGCCGACGCGGCATCCTGCGCCGTCGCGGTGGACGCCGGGGACGACCGTGCCGTCGCGGTCTGGCAGCACGCGGTGGACGCCCTCGCCGACGGCATCGTGCTCGCCCAGAGCCTGCTCGACCCGTCCACGGTGATCGTCGGCGGCGGGCTGGCCGAGGCCGGTGACACCCTCTTCACTCCCCTGCGCGCGGCGGTCAACGAGCGGCTGACCTTCCAGATGCCCCCCGAGGTCGTACCGGCCATGCTCAAAGACACCGCCGCATCCCTGGGCGCGGGCCTGCTCGCCTGGGACCTGCTCTCCATGGAGGTGACCGCGTGACCACGCGGATTCAATCAGCGGCTCTGCCGCGGCGTACCGCACTGGCCGGCGCCCGACTCGTCCTGCCCGGCGGTGTCGTCGAGGGCGACCGGCTCTCGATCGACGGCCCGCTGATCGCCGGCTTCGGCGGCGCGGCCGAGCCCGGCGACCTCGACCTGACCGGGTACACCGTCGTCCCCGGCTTCGTCGACCTGCACGTCCACGGCGGCGGCGGCGCCTCGTACACCTCCGGCATCGCCGAGGAGGCCCTCAAGGTCGCCCGTACCCACCTGGAACACGGCACCACGACCACCATGGCGTCCACCGTCACCGGTGAGATCGACGAGGTCGCCCGCCAGGCCTCCGTGCTCTCCGAGCTGGTCGAGGACGGCGTCCTCGCCGGCATCCACTTCGAGGGCCCGTTCATCTCGCACAACCGCTGCGGCGCCCACCGCCCCGACCTACTGCGCGACCCCGACCCGGCGCTGGTCCGCAAGCTGGTCGACGCCGCCCGCGGCCACGCCAGGATGGTCACCCTGGCGCCGGAGCTGGCCGGCGGCCTGGAGTCCGTGCGGATGCTCGCCGACCTCGGTGTGATCGCCGCCGTCGGCCACACCGACTCCGACTACGCCAAGACCCTGGAGGCGATCGAGGCCGGCGCCACCGTCGCCACCCACCTCTTCAACGCCATGCCCGGCATCGCCCACCGCGCGCCCGGCCCGATCGTGGCGCTGCTGGAGGACGAGCGGGTCACCGTCGAGCTGATCAACGACGGCATCCACCTGCACCCCTCGGTGCTCGACCTCGCCTACGGCACCGCCGGCGCCTCCCGGGTCGCGCTGATCACCGACGCGATGGGCGCGGCCGGCATGGGCGACGGCCTCTACCCGCTCGGCCCGCTCCAGGTCGAGGTGAAGGAGGGCGTGGCCCGTCTGGTCGAGGGCGGCGCGATCGCCGGCTCCACACTCACCCTGGACGTGGCGTTCAAGCGGTCCGTCACCGTCAACAACCTGACGCTGAACCAGGCCGCCGAGTCGCTCTCCGCCGCGCCGGCCCGCCTGCTCGGCCTCGCCGACTCGATCGGCTCGCTGGAGACCGGCAAGAACGCCGACCTGGTGGTCGTCGACTCCGAGAGCTACGACCTGGTCGCCGTGATGCGCCGCGGCGAGTGGATCACCGGCGCCGAGAAGTTCGCCCCGGTCACGTCCGTCTGACCGACGGCCACGGCCGCCCGCCCCCTCCGCACAGAGGGGACGGGCGGCCGTGGTGTGCCCGGGGCCGGTCAGCCGGCGCTGGGTTCGAGCGTCACCTGGTCGATCAGGACGGTGCCGCCCACCGGGGCCGAGACGGTCACGGTGTTCGGTCCGGCCTGGAGCGGCGGAGTTATGTAGGTGGTGTACCAGGAGGACGCCGCGTCCTTGCCCGGCGAGTAGTTCCGGAACGCCAGACCGCTCGGCCAGTCCTTGCCGTTGACGGCGACCGTCGCCTTCACGTCGGCCCCGGGGTTGTTGAAGTGCACGGTCAGCTTGTACGTCCCGGCCGCGGCGACCTCGCCGGTCCAGGTCACCGAGGACCCGGCCTGGAGCGTCAGATAGCTGCCGTCCGCCGACTTGGCGCCCTTGACGGTGTTCCCGGACGGCGCGTTCTGGCCCTGCAGCTGGCTCGCGTCCACGGTGCCGGGGCCGTTGGCCGGGGCGGCACTGGCCGAGGGCGAGGGGGCGGTACTGCCCGCCGTGGTGGTCGGGGTGACGGGCGCGCTGGCCGAGGGCGTCGGCTTGTCGTCCTTGTCGCCTTCCGGGTCACCGGTGGAGAGCGCTATCCCGGCCCCGATCGCGATCGCCGCGACCACCGCCACGGCACCGATCACCGCACCCTTGCTCCGGCCGCTGCTCGGCCGCTCCTCCCCCGGCTGCGGGCGGGAGTGCTCGGCGTAGCGGGTCTGCTGGGTCGGCACACCGCCGTACTCGGGCTGCTGCTGCGGGTACGGCTGGGCGGGCTGCCCCTGCGGGTACCCCTGCTGTTGCTGCGGCGGGTACGGCTGCTGCGGCGGGTACGGCTGCTGACCGTACGGGGCCTGCTGCCCGTACTGGGCACGGCCCACCTCCATCGGGCGGCTGTACGACGTGCGCGGCACGCCCTGCTGCGGCTCGGCCGACTGCGCGGCGCTGCCGTCGGCCGGGCGGTAGAGATAGCCGAAGGGATCGTCGTCCTGCGGTGCACCGCCCTCCGGGCTCTCGGGCACTCCGTTGCTGCCGGCGGTCGTCACGGTGGTCAACTCCCCATCGCGGTCGCGCCGCCCGGCTGCCGTGCCGCCGGCGCAAGTCATGGTCGCTCGTACCCGGGAACCCTACCTGCCGTCTCCCACAGCGGGGAAAGAGCCCTTGACAACCGGCGGGTAGCTCGCGCCCGGCGGGGCCGCGCCGCTGCTCAGCCCGCCCGTCGGTGCGAGCGCTCGCCCCGGGCCCCGCGCACCGAGCCGCCCCTGGCCCGCTTCTCGTCGTACATCCGCTCGTCCGCGGTGTGCAGCACCTCCTCGATGCTCATCCCGCAACCCGCCCAGCCGACGCCGAGGCTGACGCCGACCCGCATCGCCCGGCCGTCGATCCGCATCGGCGGGATGATCGCGTTGCGCAGCCGGTGGGCGAGGTCCTTGGCCTCCTCCCGGCCGATGCCGTCGGCCAGCACCACGAACTCGTCGCCGCCGAGCCGGGCCACCGTGTCGCCGTCCCGGACGGCCCCGCTCAGCCGGCGGGCGACCTCGACCAGGACGGCGTCGCCCGCGTTGTGGCCGAACCGGTCGTTGATCGACTTGAAGCCGTCGAGGTCGCAGAAGAGCACCGCGAGCCCCTTCTCCACCGCGGCCGCGCCGCCCGAGCGGAACGGGCCCGACCAGACCTCGCCGCCCGCACCCTGGTCGGCGGGGACCACGGCGTGCACATGTTCGCCGTAGCCGCCCGGCCAGTCCGTCCCGCCCGGGGGGAAGTCCGGCCCGGGCTGCCCGTCGGGCGCGCCGTAACCGTGCACCGGCCCGGACCGCGGGTCCGTCCCCTCCAGCCCCCCGTACGCGGCGTGCGCGCTGTAGGAGTCGGCCGGGTAGCCGGGGTACGCCTGCGGGTAAGCCCCCTCGCCGTGCCCGGCGACGGCGCCGACGGCCTGCGGCTCGTTGCAGAGCCGCCGCCCCAGCCGGGCCTTGAGCTCGGCGCCGTTGGGCAGGCCGGTGAGCGCGTCGTGGCTGGCCCGGTGCGCCAGTTGGAGCTCGTGGCGCTTGCGGTCCTCGATGTCCTCGACATGGGTGAGCAGGAAGCTCGGGCCCTCGGCGGCGTCGGCGACGATCGAGTTCCGCAGACAGACCCACTGGTAGCCGCCGTCCCGCCGGGACAGCCGCAGTTCCGCCCGGCCGCTCTCGGCGCTGGTGCGCTCCAGCAGGGCGCGGTCCTCGGGGTGGACGAGATCGGCGAAGCTCTGCTGCCGGAGCACCGCGCGGGGGCGGCCGAGCAGCCGACAGAGCGCGTCGTTGACCCTGGTCAGCTGGCCGCGCCCGGCACCGTGCAGCTCGGTGATGGCCATCCCGCTGGGCGCGTACTCGAAGGCCTGGCGGAAGCTCTCCTCGCTGGCCCGCAGCGCCTGCTGCTCCTTCTCCAGGCGGGCCAGCGCACGCTGCATCTCGGCGCGCAGCCGGGCGTTGCCGATCGCGATGGAGGCCTGGAGGGAGAACATCTCCAGCGCCTCGCGGGTCCAGGCGCCGGGCCGCTTGCCGCTGCGCGGACGGTCCACCGAGAGGACGCCGAGCAGGTCGCCGCCGGCGCTGTACATCGGGGCGAGCAGCCCGTCGGCGGGGTGCCAGTCGTTGGCGTAGACGGGCTGCGGGCCGTCCCCGATCCAGCGCGGGATGTCGCTGGCGACGGCCCAGCCCCGGTCGTAGGGGAGGAAGCGCAGGGTGCCCCAGTGGTCGCTGACGCCGAGCAGCCGGTCCCAGGACTCGCGCGAACCGACCTGGCCGAGCAGGACGGAGGGGCCGCCCATGGCGCTCTCCTCCAGCTCCCAGACGGCCGCCACCACGAGGTCGCCGTCCGGGCGGACGAGGCTGACCGCGGCGGCGTCGAAGCCGAGCCCGTGCACCGCGCCCTCGACCACGGCCTGCAGCGTGCCCGCCAGGCTGCGGGCAGCGTTGAGGTCCGCCACGACCCGGTGCAAGGTGCGGAGGGTCGCGAGACGGACGTACGGCTCCGACTCGGCTTCCATGCGGGGGCTCCCCGGCTGCTTCGGATAGTTCTTGAATGGTTATCGTCCGATTGCCAGAAGAACTGAATCACAGGGAGCACAGCGTTCGGCACGCTCGGTCAGCAATAGGCCGCCACTTGTGACTTAAATCACACAAGACTTATGCGCCCTTAATCAGTTCATCCGTCCCGTATGGGGACATAGGGCTTCATCGGGATATTTCTCCTGGTCGGCCGCATTGACCGCGCACTGAAGCCACCTGACGGCCGGCGGGCTCCCTGCTTCACTCCTGCGGGTGAGTCCGGCGGCGAACCGTAACCTCTGCGCCGTTGGTCCTACGACCACGGCCCGATGCCGTTCTGCCCGGCCGCCGACTACCGTGCGGTACGTGTACTCGTCCCCGCAGCCCGAAGCTGCCCCCCAAGCGACGCCCGACGAGTTCCGGGCAGCGCTCTCCCAGCTCGCCTCCGGCGTGAGCCTGGTGACCGTCCACGACCCGGAGGACGGCGAGGACGTCGGCATGACCGCCACGTCCTTCCTCTCCGTCTCGCTGGAGCCGCCACTGGTGCTGATCTCCGTCCGCGAGGACTCCCGGATGGACGACGTGCTCTCCCGGACCGACACCTGGGCGGTCTCGCTGCTCGCCGAGGAGCAGAAGGCGCTCGGCTCGCGGTTCGCCATGAAGGGCCGGCTCAGCGACCGGCTGCTGTTCGCCGACGCGCCGCACCACCGCGGCCCGCTCACCGGCGCACCGCTGATCGACGGGGCGCTCGCCACCGTCGAGTGCCGCACCGAGCAGCGGATAGCCGCCGGTGACCACACCCTGCTGCTCGGCCGCGTCCTGGAGGCCGTGGTGCCGAACCCGGGCGGCCGCCCGCTGCTCTACTTCCGCGGCTCCTACCGGCAGCTGGGCTGACCCGCTCCCCGGCCCCGGGCTAGTCGGAGTGCGGAGCGCGCCGGCCCTGCTTCAGCTCGGAGCGGTGCCGCTTGTTGGACAGCCGCCGCTCGACCATGCCCCGGCTCGGCTTCGTGGCCCGGCGCGACTTCGGCGGCGGCGCGGTGGCCTCGCCCAGCAGCGACGCCAGCCGGGCCGCGGCGACCTCGCGGTTACGCCACTGCGAGCGGTGCTCCGAGGCCCGCACCACCAGCACCCGCCCGTCCACCAGCCGGCCGGCCAGCCGCTCCAGGGCGCGCTGCTTCCAGACCTCGGGCAGCGCCGCGGAGGCCGCCAGGTCGTAGCGCAGCTCCACCTGGGTGTCGGAGGTGTTGACGTGCTGGCCGCCGGGGCCGGAGGAACGGGAGAAGCGCCAGACGAGCTCGGTGTCGGGGACGACCACCGAGCCCCGTACGCGGATGGGCTCGGGCATGCGCCCATCATCCCGTGCCCGGGGCCGCCGGTCACCCGGTTATCCGGCCGCGCCCGCAACCCCGACAATGGCGTACGTGATCGAGCTCGGCTACTCCCTCTCCAACCGCTTCCCCGACCCCCCGCAGACCGACTACCGCAGCGCCTCCGTGCACACCCTGCGGTACGACCTCTTCTGCGGCGACGTCTACCTCGACGCCGACGGGACGGAACTGTCCACCGACTGGAAATGGGTGCCGGTGCTCGATTTCGCCTGGGCCCTGTGCGACATCGCCGAGCAGCTGGACCGCGACCCGGACGGCAGCCGCGCGGCCCGGGTGCAGACGGCCGACCTCGACTTCACCCAGAACACCGAGCTGCTGCGGTTCGCCCGCCGCTTCAACTGGGTCGAGGTCACCGCGACCTGGCTGCCGGACGAGCCACCCGCCGTCGTCCGCCACAGCGAGCTGCGGCGCGAGGCCAGGGACTTCCTCCAGGACACCCTCGCCGATCTCTTCGACATGCACCCCGACCTGGCCGACAATCCGAACATCTGGTCACTTCAGGGCCGCTACCGCCGAATCTGACCACTTCGCGTGCCCGCCCCGATCGGCCTGTTCCGACGGTTCATTGCCCTCGTCTTTGCCCAACCGTGATTCACCGCGGAAATTGGCCACCCGGTACGGAACCAAGTCACCGGGCTCTCGCGTTATCCGGGTCAAAGCAACGAAGGGACAGCAAACACCATGCCAGTGAGCCTCTCCAAGGGTGGCAACGTCTCGCTGACCAAGGAGGCCCCCGGCCTGTCCGCGGTCACCATCGGACTCGGCTGGGACGTCAGGACCACGACCGGTGCCGAGTTCGACCTCGACGCCAGCGCGATCGTGCTGAACGCGGACGGCAAGGTGCTGTCCAACGGCCACTTCGTCTTCTTCAACAACACCAGCACCCCGGACGGCACCGTCGTCCACACCGGTGACAACCGCACCGGCGAGGGCGCGGGCGACGACGAGGCGATCAACGTCAACCTCGCCGGCCTGCCGGCCGAGGCCGCCAAGATCACCTTCCCGGTCTCGATCTACGACGCCGTGGCCCGCTCGCAGAACTTCGGCCAGGTCCGGAACGCCTACATCCGCGTGATCAACGCGGCCGGCGGGGCCGAGATCGCCCGCTACGACCTCTCCGAGGACGCCGCCACCGAGACCGCCATGATCTTCGGCGAGCTCTACCGCAACGGTGCCGAGTGGAAGTTCCGCGCCGTCGGCCAGGGCTACGCCTCCGGTCTGGCGGGCATCGCCCAGGACTTCGGCGTCCAGCTCTGACGCCACCCCGGACACGCCGAAGCGCCCGGCCCTCCACCACGGAGGGCCGGGCGCTTCGGCGTTGACGGCCACCGGAAACACCGCGGCGCGGGCAGCCGGTCGGACCGGCCGCCCGCGCCGACGGCGCCGGGTTCAGCGCGAGGCGCGCAGCTCCGGAAGCTGGAGCAGTTCGGTCTCGTCGTGCGGGGTCAGATCGACGACCTCGGGCTCCACCGCCGCTTCCTCCGGCGCGGGAGACCCTGCCTGCACCATCGAAGCGGCGTGCGCCTGCGCCTCTGCCTGGGCCTGGGCCTGAGCGGCGACGGCCTCGTCCCCCACCACGTCCGCCAGATCGGCGCGCTCGCCCAGCTCCGAGACGCTCCCGACGGCCGGCGTCGGAGCCGCCGCCCGGACGGCCGCGCCGGAGCTGCGGCCGAAGAAGCTGAAGCCCTGCCCCCGGACCTGCCCGGACTGCACCGGCCGCGGCCGGTGCCGCTCGGCCGGCACCACGGGCGCGGCGGGCGTCCCGCCCAGCTGCTCGACGGTCGCGGTCAGCACCGGCCGCGCGGGTGACCCGCCGACCGCCGGCCGTTCGCCCACGGCCTGGTCCTCCGCCGCCACGGACGCGGCCGACGCCGGGGCAGGCACCGCAGGAGCCACCGGAGCGGGCACTGCGGGCACCACCGGAGCCGGTACGGGCGCGGGGGCCGGAACCGGTGCGGCGGGCGCCGTACGAGCCCGCAGCGCGACCTGCGCACCGGCCGCCCGCTCACGCTGCGCCTCCTGCGCCGCCGCACGCCGCTCCAGCTGCCGCAGCACGGCCGCCGCGCGGACGAACGCCGCCGGGCTGGCCGGGTACCTGGGACGGCTCGCGGCCAGCGCCCGCTGGGTCGCCTCGGCCTCCTTGAGCGCCTGCTCGGCGACGGCGACGGCCCGCTCGCGCAGCAGCCGGGCGATCTCCGTCTCGGCCTTCGCCAGCCGAGACTTCTCGGCGGTCAGCCGGCGGCCGAACCGGGTGGCCCGCTCCTCGGCGACCTCCGCCGCGTACTCGGCCTCGGCGAGCTGCTCCTCGAAGCGCTCCTCGGCCCGCAGCCGCTGCGCGGCGGAGGCCTCGGCGGCCGCCCGCGCGGCCCGGTCGCGCTGGCGCAGCAGCACCGCGATCCCGAGCGTGGCGAGCACCGCGGCGACACCCACCGAACGCACCAGGACGGTGTCCTGACTGAAAAGCAGCGCGGCCACCGCGGCGACGATGAGCACGCCGGCGGCGGTGGGGGGAAAGACCCGGCCGAGGACGGAGGAATGACGGTGGCGTCCGCGAGACATGCCAAGAAACTAGCGTGCGAATTGGGGCCGTGTCAGCCCAGGGTCCCCTTTAGCCCTTGACAGCACGCAACCTTTACCGCACGTGCCCGGCCCCTCACTCAAGATCACCGAGTGCCGCCCGCTCAGCGGGGGGATGCCGCCGGGCCGCTCGGGTCGTCGTGGTTCTCCGGCAGCTTGCAGACGTGCTGCAGCCAGAGCGCCGCCGCGATCACCGCCGCACCGGCCAGCACCGCGAAGCCGGCCGTGACGGCCTGGTCCTTGCGCGCCGACACGTCCAGCTCGCCCAGCAGGTAGATCCCCGCGCCCGCGTAGATGCCGGTGACCACCGCCGAGACCAGCGCGCTCGCCTGCCCCAGCACCACCGCCCGGGCCGCGCCGAGCGGGTCGACCCCCTTCGCCCCGGGCTGCCGCTCGCGCGCCGCCTTCAGCCGGGACCGCAACGAGAGCGCGGTGGCCAGCAGGATCACCGCCACCGCGGCCAGCACCACCGGCGCCGCGCCGGGCACGGCCGGCAGGGTGTCCAGGGAGGCCCAGAGCTTGGAGCCGGCCCAGGACAGCGCCGTCGTAGCGGCGGTGATGCCGACCAGCAGACGGAGGCGAAGCAGCTTCACTCGGACGAGGTCCTTTCCCGGGGTACCGGAGACGGGCGGCCGCCCCCGGGCTGGGCCCTCTCCCCCGGCAGCCGGGCCGGGAGCGTGCCCCCGGCCCGTTGACGGGCAGGAGCCGAGGGCGGGTACGACGGCGTCAGGCCACCGTACCGGGCCCGGCCGGGCGGACACCCGCACGGAGGGCGGACACCTACTCGTACGGCCGGAGCCCCCGCCCGAGTTCCCCGGCCGCGGCCGGTGCCGGTTATTCCGGCAGGGTCAGCCGGATGTCCTCACGCCGCCGGACCCCCTGGGAGTCCGGACCACCGAGCGCCGCCAGCAGCTCGGCGACCTGGCCCCGGCCGGGCAGCTCGGCCTCCGGCTGGGCATCCAGCCAGGGAGCGAGCACGAAGGCCCGCTCGTGCGAGCGCGGGTGCGGCAGCAGCAGCTGCGGGTCGTCGCTGGTGACGCCCTCGTAGGTGAGGATGTCGACGTCCAGGGTGCGCGGGCCCCAGTGGACGGTGCGGACCCGGCCGAAGGCGTCCTCGATCGCGTTGCCGCGCTCCAGCAGGTCCTGCGGCGGCAGCGAGGTGCGCAGCACGACCACCGCGTTGTAGTAGTTGGGCTGCTCGTCAGGGCCGCCGACGGCCGCCGTCTCGTACACCGCGGAGACGGCCTTGATCCTGAGGCCGGGGGTGTCGGCGAGGGCGTCCACGGCGCCCTGGAGGGTGTCCAGACGGTTGCCCAGGTTGCTGCCGAGGGCGATCACGGCGCAGCGCTGGCTGTGCAGCGTGGTGTCGGCCGAGTCCACCCGGCTCTCCAGGTCGAACGTGGTCGGCGGGGCGGTCGGGTCGCTGGTGCTCATCGGATTCCCTCTGCGGCTGGAACGGGGTACGCGGCGTGGGTCATGCGCGGCCCCGGTGGATGGTCACGGTCACGTCGTCGAACGGCACGGTGATCGGGGCGTCCGGCTTGTGCACGGTGACCTCGACCCCCTCGACCGGGTCGTGCTTCAGGCACTGGTCCGCGATGCGCTGGGCCAGGGTCTCGATCAGGTCGACCGGCTCGCCGGCGATGATCGCGGTGACCTCCTCGGCCACGATGCCGTAGTGCGCCGTACGGGTGAGGTCGTCTCCGGCCGCGGCGGGGCGGGTGTCCAGGTACAGCACCAGGTCCACCACGAAGGTCTGGCCCTCGATGCGCTCGCGCTCGAAGACGCCGTGGTGGCCCCGGGCTCGCAGGCCCCGCAGGGTGACGCGGTCCAGCAAACGAATCACTGCTCCCAGTCGGACGGGCCCCGCCCCCGTGGAAAAGACGTGGGCAGGCAGGGTGAAGGCGGGCATCGCGCTCGCCACTCCGTTTCGAATCTACCCGCGAGCGCTGACAACGCCTGACCGTCCTACCCGGCACGAACCGTCGCCACGCACACCCCAATGGCAATTGACATGAACGTTCGGTGACCACTCGGACATTCCCGGGCCACCACCCGGTACTGTTTTCCCGCCGGCGCCCGATTCAGTCCTCGTCGTCCTCGTCGCCGCTGGTCAGGACGGGTGAACCATGGTGCGACCAGAGCCTCCACCCGGCCGGGGTCCGGCGGAAGAGATTGGTCGAGACGACCTTTCCGCCGATCAGCGGGCCGAGTTCGCCCTCCTCCTCGGCCTCACCGCCGGAGAGGATGTTCTCGGTGCACGTGACAAGGGCCACATCGCCGTGCACCTCGGCCTCGACATCGGTCAGGAAAAACTGGATGTACTCCGTGTTCATCATGATCAGCATGTACGAGCGGGTCACCTGGGCCCGTCCGCGCAGCACCGGCCAGCCGGGGTGCACACACACCACGCCGCCCTTGTCGTCGGCGTCGGCGGCCCCCAGCCAGGCGTTCTCGACCGCCTCCAGATCGCCGTTCTCCAGGGCCTCGTACAGCGCCTGGTTGGCCGCCAGTACGGCCTCCCGGTCCGCCTCACGGGCCCGCTGTCCCGCGGTCTCGCCACTCACCCTGCCGTCACCTGCCACTGGCCCTCCCGTCTCGCCTCCCTCCTTGCCTGCCAACGGGCAGGAGGAGCCCTACCGAGCCGCGCGCTGCCAGGCCGCGACCACCCGGACGGCGTCCGCCGTGCCGGACACGTCGTGCACCCGCACCGCCCAGGCACCGGCCCGGGCCGACAGCACCGACACCGCGGCGGTCGCGTCGTCGCGCTCCCGGGCCGGGCGCAGTTCCCCGGTTTCCGGGTCGGCGAGCAGCGTACCCAGGAACCGCTTGCGCGATGCGGCGACGAGCACGGGACGCCCGAGCGCGGTGAGGGCGTCGAGACGGCCGAGCAGGGCCCAGTTGTGCTCGGGGGTCTTGGCGAAGCCCAGACCGGGGTCGAGGATCAGCTGCTCCTCCTTGACGCCCGCCGCCAGCAGCGCCTCCACCCGGGCGGTCAGCTCGCCGACCACGTCCGCGACCACGTCGTCGTAGACCGCCAGGGCGTCCATGTCGGCGGACTGCCCGCGCCAGTGCATCACCACGAAGGGCGCGCCGGTCTCGGCCACCACCCGGGCCATCGCCGGGTCGGCGAGGCCGCCGGAGACGTCGTTGACCACCCGGGCGCCGGCCGCGACGGCCTGCTCGGCGACCACGGCGCGCATGGTGTCGATGGAGACGACCACCCCGGCGTCGGCCAGTTCGCGCACCACCGGCAGCACCCGGCGGAGCTCCTCCTCCTCGGACACCCGCTGCGAGCCGGGCCGGGTGGACTCGCCCCCGACGTCCACCAGGTCCGCGCCCCTGGCCCGGAGCGCGAGTCCGTGCGCGATCGCGCGGGCGGGGTCGTGCCACATCCCGCCGTCCGAGAAGGAGTCGGGCGTGACGTTGACCACGCCCATCACGGCGCAGCGGTCGAGCCGCGGCAGTCCGGCCGGAAGGGAGAAGGACAGCAAATCGCTCATACCCCCATTATCGAACGGTGCCCCCGCCGAGGATTCTCGGCGGGGGCACCGTCCAGGTCGGCGGCGGCGTGGTCAGGCGGCCTCGCCGACCTCCGGCCGGGCCGGGGCGGGCATCAGGCCCTCCCGCTGGCGCCTGCGGCCCAGGCGCGGCATGCCGAGGGTGATGAAGGCCTCGGCCTGCATCGCGGCGAATCCGATCCGCGGCAGGTCGCGGGTGTTGGGGAAGACCAGGAAGCGCGGCTCCCACTCGGGCTGGAACTTGGCGTTGAACTTGTACAGCGACTCGATCTGGAACCAGCGCGAGAGGAACACCAGCAGCCCGCGCCAGGCCCGCAGCACCGGGCCGGCGCCGATCCGCTCGCCGCGGGCCAGCACCGATCGGAACATCGCGAAGTTGAGCGACACCCGGCGCACGCCCATCGCGGGCACGGCCTGCAGGGCGGCGACGATCAGCAGTTCGTTCAGGCCCGGGTCGGCGGCCCGGTCGCGGCGCATCAGCTCCAGCGAGATGCCGTCCGGCCCCCAGGGCACGAAGTGCAGCACGGCCTTCAGGTCGTCCCCGGTCTCGCCCTCCTCCGGGGCCTTGTGGGCGGTGACCACCACGCAGGCGTCGTCGCCCGGGTCGCCGAAGCGGCCGAGGGCCATCGAGAAGCCGCGCTCGGTGTCGGTGCCGCGCCAGCGGGCGGCGGCATCGGCGATCCGGTACTTCTCCTCCTGGCTGAGGTCGGCGACCCGCCGCACCTGGCAGGAGTAGCCGTTGCGCTCGATCCGCTTGACCATCTGGCGGACGTTGCGCATGGCCCGCCCGGCGAGCGAGAAGGTGCCGGTGTCGACGATCGCCTCGTCGCCCAGCTCCAGCGCGTCCAGGCCCGCCTCGCGGGTCCAGACCTCGCCGCCGACCTCGCTGCAGCCCGTCACGGCCGGCACCCAGGCGTGCTCGCGGGCCTCGGCCATGAACACCTTGATCGCGCCCGGCCAGGCCTCCACGTCGCCGACCGGGTCGCCGGAGGCGAGCATCACGCCGGAGACCACCCGGTAGGAGATCGCCGCCTTGCCGGTGGGCGAGAAGAGCACGCTCTTGTCGCGGCGCAGCGCGAAGTAGCCCAGCGAGTCCCGCTCGCCGTGCCGGTCGAGCAGCCCGCGGACCTTCTCCTCGTCCTCGGGGGTCAGCTCCGGCTTCGGCTTCTCCGGGCGCAGCGCCAGGTAGGCGGTGGTGAAGGCGGTGAACAGGCCCATGCCGCCGAGCAGGTAGGCGACCAGGTCGGACATCCGGTCCGCGTTGTAGTGGACCGGCCCCTCGAAGCCGAACAGCCCGTACCCGACATGCTGGAGCCGCTCGAACAGGCCCGGGTGGCCGACCTCGTACTTGGCCCGGGTGCTCACGATCAGCAGGCCGAGCAGCACGCTGACGGTGCCCATGACGACCAGGTTGACCACGGCCCGCCAGCGGGTGCGCGGGTCCGCCTTGGCGTAGAACTCGCGCTGGTGCACCAGCATCACCGCGAACAGCACCAGCGAGACCACCGCCGGGCCGATCTGGTGCCAGCGCAGGATGTGCAGTGCGGCGCCGACCGGCAGCAGCACGCAGACCGCGCGCCAGGCGCGCCGCTTGCGCCGGCGCAGCGCGTGGGCGAGCAGCACCAGCAGCAGGCCGATCATCAGCGTCCCGGCCGCGGCCAGGGTGGTGGTACCGCCGGGCAGCTGCCCGGCGAAGCTGTGCACCTTGCTGTGCCGGAGCCTGGGGAACACCGCGCTGGCGATGTCCACCAGCCCGATCAGCAGACAGGCGTAGCCGACCACGCCGGGGAGCCAGGCCCTCGGAACGGCGGCGGCTTGGGTGCGAAGCGTCTGCAGACTGCGCCGACGACGCGGCTGCTCGGGGCTCGGCTCAACGGACACGGGAACGCTCATGGAAGCTCAGCGTAGAGGCTGTGGAGCGGTGTCCTGTCACTCCGGGGGAGGAGTTGTGATGGACCTTCATGCCTTTTCCTTCATCAGGCAATACGCATACCAAGGAACCGGAAACGGAAGGTAAACCGGAACCGAGCACGCGCTGCGATTGAGCCGAGGGTGGGAGCCGGAGCCCCGGTGCCGCGTGGCGCGACGGGGCCCTCACGTACGCGGTACGTACGGTGGACGCCGCATTCTAGGGCTCCGGTTGCGTCCGGTCACTCCCGGCCTCCCCTGCCTGCCCCGGCGTCCGGACAGCCTAGCCGCGGTGGCCCCGACTGACGGACCGCCAGACGATGAAGCCCGCACCGCAGTGTCCTACCGGAAGGCCGACGGCATGGAACTGACCAGCAACGCGCTGGTGAACTCGCTGCTCGCACTCGGCGCGGCGGCCCTGGTCGCCACCCTCTGGCTCTGGCCCCGGCTGGCCCGCCAGCGCCCGCTGCCGGTGCTCGGCCGGATCGGACTGATGACGGTCACTCAGGCTCTGGTCCTGGCCGTGCTGGCACTGTCCGTCAACAACTCCTTCGGCTTCTACACCTCGTGGGACGACCTGCTGAACCCCGGCGGCGCCAAACTGACCCTCACCAGCAACGAGAACCACAAGGGCGGCGCACCGGCCTCCGACGAGCTGGTCCAGCCGAGCACCGAGGGCGGCCTGAAGACCGTCACCGACCTGCCCAAGGGTCCCCCGAAGGAGGTCGGCAAGGTGGAGTCGGTCGAGATCACCGGCGCGGAGAGCGGCCTCTCCGACCAGATGTTCGTCTACCTGCCGCCCGAGTACTTCGACCCGAAGCTCGCCATGGTCCGCTTCCCGGTGCTGCTCGCCCTGGCCGGCTTCCCCGGCACCACCCTGCAACTGCTCAAGGAGCTGCCCGTCCCGCAGACCGCCTGGGAGCTGCGGAAGACCGGGAGGATGGCACCCGCCATCATCGTGCTGGCCCGCCCGACCGTCGCCCCGCCCCGCGACACCGAGTGCGTCGACGTGCCCGGCGGGCCGCGCACCGAGTCCTGGTTCGCCAAGGACGTGCCCGAGGCGCTCCGCTCGGCCTACCGGGTCAGCCGCTCGCCCTCCTCCTGGGGTGTGCTCGGCTTCTCCTCCGGCGGGAGCTGCGCGCTCCGTCTGGCGATGCGCTTCCCGGAGGTCTACGGCAACGGCACCGGCATGCACGCCGACTTCAAGGTGGCCGAGGACCAGTTCACCGGCGGCAACCTCTTCGGCGGCGATCAGACCCTGGCCGCCCAGAGCGACCTCGACTGGCGGCTGCAGAACCTCCCGGCGCCGGCCCTCTCACTGCTGGTGATCAGCACCCGCAAGGAGTCGGACTACCCGGACACGCTGAGGTTCGTCGACCACGCCCGGCAGGTGGCGGCCGCCAACCCGCAGTTCAAGGTCGATTCGCTCTACCTGGACGACGGCGGCCACAACTTCGAGAGCTGGGTCCGCGAGCTGCCCGCCGCCCTGGAGTGGATGAGCGCCCGGCTCAACTGGGCCTGACCGGCGGCGCGGCCGGGAGGGTGGCCACCCTCCCGGCCGGGCTCGCCCGCACCGCACGGGGCGCTCTGAGCGCATCCGCCGCCCGCCACCGCTACCGCTACCGCTACCGCTACCGCCCGATGATCAGGCTCATCGCCTCGGCCCGGGTGGCCGGGTCGCGCAGCTGGCCGCGCACGCAGGAGGTGATCGTCTTGGCGCCGGGCTTGCGGATCCCGCGCATCGACATGCACATGTGCTCGCACTCGACCACGACGATCGCGCCGCGCGGTTCGAGGATCCGCATCAGCGCGTCCGCGACCTGGCTGGTGAGCCGCTCCTGCACCTGCGGGCGGCGGGCGTAGACGTCGACCAGCCGGGCCAGCTTGGACAGCCCGGTGATCTTGCCGCTGGTGGACGGGATGTACCCGACGTGCGCGACGCCCCGGAACGGCACCAGGTGGTGCTCGCAGACCGAGGTCAGCTCGATGTCCTTGACCAGCACCATCTCGTCGTGGCCGAGGTCGAAGGTGGTGGTCAGAACGTCCTCGGGCTCCTGCCAGAGGCCGGCGAATATCTCCTTGTACGCCCGGGCCACCCGGGCCGGGGTCTCCAGCAGACCCTCGCGGTCCGGGTCCTCCCCCACGGCGAGCAGCAGCTCGCGAATGGCGTTCTCGGCCCGCTTCTGGTCGAAGGTCCCGACGGTGGACGAACCGTCGAGCGTCACCGGGTCGATCATGCGGGCCTCGCTAACTAGGTGGGACTTGGCTTAACAGCACGGATGCCGCGCCTCCAGGGTACAAACCCTGGTGACGCGGCATCCATTCCGTCCTTTGCCAGGCGGCCGGATCAGCCCTCGGCGGGCGGCTCGGTCGGCAGTGGCGGGAGCTTCACCACGTCGACCGGGGTGGTCTCCGCAGCGGCGGCGCCGTTGGTCAGCGCCAGCTCCTTCGGGGACTGCACCGGCGGCCGGGTGGACGGCGTGCGCCGGGACGAGCCCGTCCAGGCCGGCCGGGCCGGGCGCTTGACGATCGTCGCGAAGATCTCGGCGATCTGCTCCTTGTTGAGGGTCTCCTTCTCCAGGAGCTCCAGGACCAGGTTGTCGAGCACGTCGCGGTTCTCGACCAGGATCTCCCAGGCCTCGTTGTGCGCGGTCTCGATGAGCTTCTTGACCTCTTCGTCGACCAGCCCGGCGACCTCTTCCGAGTAGTCGCGCTGGTGGCCCATCTCACGGCCCAGGAACGGCTCGGCACTGTCCGAACCGAACTTGATCGCGCCGAGCCGCTCGGTCATCCCGTACTGGGTGACCATGGCGCGGGCCGTCGCGGTGGCCTTCTCGATGTCGTTCGACGCACCGGTGGTCGGGTCGTGGAAGACCAGCTCCTCCGCCGCGCGGCCGCCCAGCATGTAGGCCAGCTGGTCCAGCATCTCGTTGCGGGTGGTGGAGTACTTGTCCTCGTCCGGCAGGACCATGGTGTAGCCGAGGGCCCGGCCGCGGGACAGGATGGTGATCTTGTGCACCGGGTCGCTGTTGGGGCACGCCGCCGCCACCAGGGCGTGGCCGCCCTCGTGGTACGCGGTGATCTTCTTCTCCCGGTCGGACATGATCCGCGTGCGCTTCTGCGGACCGGCCACGACGCGGTCGATCGCCTCGTCCAGGATGCCGTTGTCGATCAGCTTCTTGTCCGAACGGGCGGTCAGCAGAGCGGCCTCGTTGAGGACGTTCGACAGATCCGCGCCGGTGAAGCCGGGGGTGCGCTTGGCGACGGCCGAGAGGTCGACGTCCGGCGCGATCGGCTTGCCCTTCTGGTGCACCTTCAGGATGTCCAGCCGGCCCTGGAGGTCGGGACGCTCCACCGCGATCTGGCGGTCGAAGCGGCCCGGGCGCAGCAGCGCCGGGTCCAGGATGTCGGGGCGGTTGGTGGCGGCGATCAGGATGACGCCGCCCTTGACGTCGAAGCCGTCCATCTCGACCAGCAGCTGGTTGAGGGTCTGCTCGCGCTCGTCGTGGCCACCGCCGAGGCCCGCACCGCGGTGCCGGCCGACGGCGTCGATCTCGTCGACGAAGACGATCGCCGGGGCGTTCGCCTTGGCCTGCTCGAAGAGGTCGCGGACCCGGCTGGCGCCGACACCGACGAACATCTCGACGAAGTCGGAACCCGAGATCGAGTAGAACGGCACCCCGGCCTCGCCCGCGACGGCACGCGCCAGCAGGGTCTTACCGGTACCGGGCGGGCCGTACAGCAGCACGCCCTTGGGGATCTTGGCGCCGACCGCCTGGAACTTGGCCGGCTCCTGCAGGAACTCCTTGATCTCGTGGAGCTCCTCGACCGCCTCGTCCGCACCGGCGACATCCGAGAAGGTGGTCTTCGGGGTGTCCTTGGTGAGCAGCTTGGCCTTGGACTTGCCGAACTGCATGACGCGCGAGCCGCCGCCCTGCATCTGGTTCATCAGGAACAGGAAGACCAGGACGATGATCACAATGGGCAGCATCGACAGCAGCAGGCTGACGAAGGTGCTCTGCTTCTCCGGGCTGATGGTGTAGCCCTCGGAGAGCGTGCTCTGGTCGTTGTCGTTGATCTGGGCCTGGAGCTTGTCGGCGATCGCGACACCCTGGTCGCCGATGTACGAGGCCTGGAACTTGCTGCCGGACGGAACCTTGCCCGTACCGGCGTTGGACAGGCTTGCGCCGTCCTTCAGCTGGATCTTGATCGTGTTCGAGTCACCGGTGGTGATCTGCGCCGACTTGACCTGCTTGGCGTCGATCGCGGCGACGACCTGCCCGGTGTCCACCGTCTTGTAGCCGTTCGAATCCGAAACGACCTGCATCAAGACGATGACGGCGAGGACGGCCAGCACGATCCACATGATCGGCGCACGGAAGTATCGCTTGACGTCCATCCATGCGGGGCGTTGCCGCCCCGTCCCTCCTGCCACTCAACGGCGCCGCGGGGCCGTGGCCGCCGGCGCATCCGGTCTGTGCTCATGTGAAGAGCGGTTTTATTGGACCGTACCGCAGTCCGACCCGCCCGTGGCGGGAGCACAGCGACACGACGTATTTCTTTGTCCCCCCGACTCAACGGGCGGGAACGGCGTACTGTTCCCGCCCGTAGCCCGAACGGAGCTCTCAGCCGCCGTAGACGTGCGGGGCGAGGGTGCCGATGAACGGGAGGTTGCGCAGCTTCTCCGCGTAGTCCAGGCCATAGCCGACCACGAACTCGTTGGGGATGTCGAAACCGACGTACTTGACGTCGATCTCGACCTTGGCGGCGTCGGGCTTGCGCAGCAGGGCACAGACCTCCAGCGAGGCCGGGCCGCGCGAGCCCAGGTTGCCCAGCAGCCAGGACAGCGTCAGCCCGGAGTCGATGATGTCCTCGACGATCAGGACGTCCCGGCCGGCGATGTCGGTGTCGAGGTCCTTGAGGATCCGCACCACACCGGAGGACTTGGTGCCCATGCCGTACGAGGAGACCGCCATCCAGTCCATGGTCACCTGCGAGTGCAGGGTGCGGGCGAGGTCCGCCATGACCATCACGGCCCCCTTGAGGACACCGACGATCAACAGATCCTTGCCTGCGTAGTCCCGGTCGATGCGCTCGGCCAGCTCCAGGAGCTTGGCGTCGATCTCGTCCTTGCTGATGAGCACCTTCGCGAGGTCAGCGCCCATGTCGTTCTGATCCACCGGGGATACGTCCTCAAACGTTCGGGGTCTGTGTGGCCGGCGGCCCGGCGCCCCGGGAGCATGCCTGCCCGTCAGTCGCCCTGTCGCCGAAAGACCAGCGTGCCACACCTGCGGGTGGCCTCGACGCCCCCGGGTAGGTGCAGCGGCCCCTGACCGCGCCATCCGGTGACCAGCAGGTCGATCGTTTCGAGGTGCCGCGCGAAGAGGTCCCCGGCCGGGCAGCCCGCCCGCAGTGCGGCCCTGCGCAGGACCCGGCGGCGCACCGCGGGCGGCAGTTCGGCCAGCTTCACGACCTCCAGGGCGCCCTCGCCGGACCGGAGATCGCGCTCGGCCAGCGCGGCCCACTGGTCCAGGGCGTCGGCGTCGTCGCGGAACAGCCGGGCGGTGCGGGCCAGCGCCTCCACCACGCCGCCGCCGAGATGCTTCTCCAGGACCGGCAGCACCTCGTGGCGCACCCGGGAGCGGGTGTACGCCGGGTCACAGTTGTGCGGGTCGTCCCAGACCGGGATCGACTGGGCGGAGCAGGCCTGCCGGGTGGCGGCCCGGTCCAGCTCCAGCAGCGGGCGGCGGTAGCGGCCCTTCTGGGCGGGCATCCCGGCCAGCGAACGGGAGCCCGAACCCCGGGCGAGGCCCAGCAGCACCGTCTCCGCCTGGTCGTCACGGGTGTGGCCGAGCAGGACGGCGACCGCGCCGTGGCGCTCGGCGGCCTCGTCCAGGGCCGCGTAGCGGGCGTCCCGGGCCGCGGCCTCCGGTCCGCCGGCCCGGCCGACCCGGACCGGGACCGCCTCGACCGGGTCGAGCCCGAGCGAGCGCAGCCGGTCGGCGACCTGGGCGGCGCGGTCGGCGGAGCCGTCCTGGAGGCCGTGGTCGACGGTGACGGCACCGACCCGCAGGCCGATCTTGGGGGCTTCGAAGGCGGCGGCGATGGCCAGGGCCATGGAGTCCGCGCCCCCGCTGACGGCGACCAGGACCAGCGGCGAGCCGGGAGCGGCCGGGGTGCGCGGCAGCCCGGAGGGGTGGCGGTGGGCGTTGCCGATCAGGGTGGTCCCGACGGCGGCGCCGACCAGCGGCGCTCCGCTCGAACGCTCGCGCGGCTCCCGGACCGGGGCGGTGAAGGTGGTGCCGGCCTCGGCGGCGAGGTCGGTGAGCGTGCGGCGTACGGCCAGGCGTATCGCTGCGACGGCGGGGTGTGGGCCCACGGCGGACGACTCCTCGGCGGAGGGGACAGGACGGCGGCGGGCGCGGCGGGAACCGCACCCTCCGTAAGCGCCTCGTTACCGGGCGCTCACAGATGGTGGCAGAAAGGAGCGACCCGCTACGCCACCCGCGCCACCAGTACGACCACCGTCCCACGTACGGGTGAATGGAAAAACGTATCTTCACCCGCCATCTGCACGATTGGACCACTCGTACGAACGGGTTTGACCGCCGTCGGCCACCCTTCGGTGGCCAATCTGATCAGCAGCTCGCGTGATCGGCGGCTGGTCGGCTGGTCGGATCAGTGGGCGACGCGGGCGACCCAGGCGGCCGGGTCGTGGATCTCGTCCTTGGTCGGCAGGGTGTTCGGCGAGGTCCAGACCCGGTTGAAGCCGTCCATGCCGACCCGCTCGACCACACCGCGCACGAAGACCGCGCCGTCCTGGTACTGACGGAGCTTGGCGTCCATGCCGAGCAGTCGGCGGAGCACCAGGTCGAGGCGGTTGGCGCCGCGGTCCCGGCGCTGCTGGAACTTCTCCCGGATCTCCGCCACGCTCGGCACCACGGCCGGGCCGACGCCGTCCATCACCACGTCGGCGTGGCCCTCCAGCAGCGACATCACGGCCGTCAGCCGGCCCAGGATCTCGCGCTGCGCGGGCGACTGGACGACCTCCAGCAGACCGGTGGACGCCGAGCCGTCGCCGCGGCCGGCCAGACCCGGCAGGCCGCCGCCGAGCGAACCGGCCGCGTCCCGCAGGCGGTCCAGCAGCGCGCCCGGGTCGACGTCCGTCTCGGCCAGGAAGGACTGCACCTCGGACTGGATGTGGTCGCGCAGCCACGGGACGGCGGTGAACTGGGTGCGGTGGGTCTCCTCGTGCAGGCAGACCCAGAGCCGGAAGTCCGACGGGTCGACGTCCAGCTCGCGCTCGACGTGCACGATGTTCGGGGCCACCAGCAGCAGCCGGCCCGGGCCCGGGTCCTCGGGGCCGAGCCGGGGCTTGTCGAACAGCGCGGCCGGGCTGTCCGGCGCCTCCAGCGAGGGCTCCGCCGGGGCGAAGGTCTCGTACTGCCCGAGCACCTTGGTGGAGAGGAAGGCCAGCAGGGCGCCGACCTCGATGCCGGTGGCCTTCTCCCCCACCGTGCCGAGGACGCCCGCCGTGGTGCTGCCCGCCCGGCGGGCCTGGAGCTTCTCCACCAGGGGCTGGACGATGGTGCGGAAGCCCGCCACGTTGGCCCGCACCCAGCCGGGGCGGTCCACGATCAGCACCGGGGTCGCGGCCGCCTCGGTGAGACTGCTGGAGCGCATCCCGGTGAACCCCCGGACGTGCTCCTCGGCCTCCAGGGCGTGCCGGCGCAGCTCCGCCACCACGGCCGCCGCTTCGGCGCGGCTCACCTCCGGCCCCGGCCGTACCAGCCTGGTCGCGGTTGCGACCGCGAGATTCCAGTCGACCATGTCAGCACCGCCGCTCGCGCTCGTCATGCCCTCACCGTACGTGCTCCCGTCCGTCGGGGGGAGCCACAGGCGCCGACGTCCTGGGGAGTGGACCGCTCCGGTGCGTCCGGGTCAGTGGCAGCCGCAGGCGGCCAGCCGGGCGACGATGCGGTCCATGGCCGCGCGGGCGGTGTCGGCGGGGGCGGCGGTCCTCGTCATCACGGCGAAGGAGAGCAGCCGGCCGTCGGTGTCCACCACCGTCCCGGCCAGCGTGTTGACGCCGCTCAGGCTGCCGGTCTTGGCGCGGACCAGACCGGCCGCCTCCGCCGCACCGGAGTTGACGCCGAAGCGCTTGCCGAGGGTGCCGGTGAAACCGGCGATCGGCAGGCCGGTCAGCACCGGGCGCAGCTTCGGGTGCTGGTCCGAGGCGGCCAGCGCGAGCAGGTGGACCAGGACGGCCGGCGGGATCGCGTTGTCGGGGTGCAGCCCGCTGCCGTCGTTGAGCACCACTCCGGCCGTCGGCACGCCGAGCCGGGCGAGCTCCTGGGTGACGGCGGTGGCGGCGCCCTCGAAGCTGGCCGGTTGGCCTGCGGCCAGCGCGGCCTGACGGGCGATCGCCTCGGCGAGGGTGTTGTCCGAGGTGGTCAGCAGCCGCTCGACGAGCCGGGCGACGGTCGGCGAGTCCACCCGGCCGAGGACCGGTGCGGCGGCGGGCGCCGGGGCGGCGGACGGCCTGGCCTTGCCGTCGACGGTGATGCCCTGGGCCTTGAGCAGGGCGGCGAAGGCGTCGGCCGCCTGGGCGGCCGGGTCGGCCACCCGGGCCGGCGCCTCCTCGCGGCTCTTCGGGTCGACCCTGCCCTCGTCGATCATCAGCGGGGTGACCAGGGCGATGTTCGCCGCGTCGTGGTTCTTGTGCTGCGGGTTGCCGGAGTAGAGCGAGAGGTCGTAGTCCAGCCTGACCGTGGTGGTGCCGACGGCCCTCAGGGCGGCGGCGGTCTGGCGCGCCAGTGCGTCCAGCGAGGCCGGCGCGGTGTCGGCGTCGGCCGCGAGCCCGCCGATCTGCACCTGGTCGGCGGGCAGCGCGGTGAGCGTCGGGTCGCCGCCACCCACGAGGGTGATCCGGTCCGGGTCCGTTCCCTTGACGACCCGGGTGCTCAGCCGGGTGTCCGCCGGGATCAGCGAGAGCGCGGCCACCGTGGTCGCCAGTTTGGTGGTGGAGGCGGGGGTGGCGGGCGTGTCCGCCCCGGAGCCGTACAGGAGCCGGCCGCCGGCCGCGTCCGCGACGGCGAAGGTGACGGTGCCGAGGCTCTTGTCGCCGAGCGCGCCGGCGAGCGCCTGCTGGAGGCCCTGGAGGGTCGGCACCCCGGCCGTCGGACCGGCCTCGGCGGCGGTCAGGACGCCCGTCGCGGCGGGCGCCGGGCGGCCGGCGGCGGACGGGGCCGCGGAGCCGGACGGGACGGGGGACCGCTCGTCGCCCTCGCCGTGCCCGGCGGTGTGCCCGCCGGGCGAGGGGGACGGCTGCGCGTACGCACCACCCGAGGTCAGGACCGTACCGGCGACCAGCACCGCCGCTCCGAACAGCCCTGCGGCCGTTCCCCGGCGGCGATGCCCCGCCCCGACCCCAGCTCTCACCGACGGCCCCTTTCCCGAGCACTCACTCCCGTAGGAGACACTTGGATTCTGTCAGTCCCTACCTTGGAGGAACCGTTGGAGTTCGACGTCCTTATCGAAATCCCGAAGGGCTCCCGCAACAAGTACGAGGTCGACCACGAGTCCGGTCGTCTGCGGCTTGACCGGATGCTCTTCACCTCGACCCGCTACCCGGCCGACTACGGCTACGTCGAGGGCACGCTCGGCGAGGACGGCGACCCGCTGGACGCGCTGGTCATCCTGGACGAGCCGACCTTCCCCGGCTGCCTCATCAAGTGCCGCGCCATCGGCATGTTCCAGATGACGGACGAGGCCGGCGGCGACGACAAGCTGCTGTGCGTCCCGGCGACCGACCCGCGCTGGGAGCACCTGCGCGACATCCACCACGTGTCGGAGTTCGACCGCCTGGAGATCCAGCACTTCTTCGAGGTCTACAAGGACCTGGAGCCGGGCAAGTCGGTCGAGGGCGCCAACTGGGTCGGCCGCGCCGAGGCCGAGGCCGAGGTCACCGCCTCGATCAAGCGTCTGGCGGAGTCCGGCGGTCACTGAGCCGTCGTACCGATCTCGTTCGTCCAGGGCCGTTCGAGGCAGGTCGAGGCAGTCGGAGGCCGGGGTTTGCGGAGCGATCCGCGGGCCCCGGCCTTCGCCGTGTCCGGGGCCGGGACTATGGTCCGGGTTTACCGACAACCTGTCGGCATGACGTTGACTTAGGTTAGGCTAACCATAACAATCGGGGGCGATCCCGATCCCCTGGAGGCCCGCATGCCCACGCCCGAGCAGCCCGCTCCGTTCTCCACCGTGCTCCGCACCGCCAGCAGCGAGGAACACGAGGCCGCGGAACAGTCCTCGTTCATGAGCCACCTGCTCGGCGGACGGCTCGGGATCGACGCCTACGCCGACCTCACGAGCCAGCTCTGGTACGTCTACCGCGCGCTGGAGGGCCGGACCGCCGAGCTGGCGGACCATCCGGTGGCCGGACCGTTCATCGACCGCGCGCTGCTGCGCACCGCCGCCATCGAGCGCGATCTGGAGCACCTGCGCGGAGCCGACTGGCGCGCGGGGCTGGCGCCGCTGCCCGCCACCGCCGCGTACGTCGCCCGGGTGGAGGAGCTGGCGGCCGAGTGGCCGGCCGGGTACATCGCGCACCACTACACCCGCTACCTCGGCGACCTGTCCGGCGGTCAGATCATCCGCGGCATAGCCGAGAAGACCTGGGGCTTCGAGCGCAAGGGCGACGGCGTGCGGTTCTACGTCTTCGAGGAGGTCGACAACCCGGCCGCCTTCAAGCGCGAGTACCGGGCCAGGCTGGACGCCGCCGGCCTGGCGCTGGACGACATCGAGCGCCGCCGGGTGGTCGACGAGTGCAAGCGCGCCTTCGTGCTCAACGGCGCGGTCTTCCGCGACCTGGACGCGCGCTACCCGCTGAGTGCATAAACGTTTCTCCCCGCACACGTGGGCCCCGGCGAGCAACCCTTGGGTTCAAGGGGTCGTCGCAACACCACTTGGTTTTAGGTGGTGAGTAGATCACGTAGACGCTCGGCTGGGGTATTCCAGCCGAGCGTCTTG
>NZ_JBFBIL010000057.1:0-51494 GCF_040685575.1 Kitasatospora sp. NPDC088351
GTCGAGGGCGACGACGCGGGTCTCCCCCTCCCCGTAGACCTTGTTCAGACCGGTGGCGCGGGCGGCCGCCCGGCCGGTACGGACGGCGGTTGCGGGCATCGTCACGGGGGGACTCCTGGGGACGGGAACGGATGATCTTCTTCCGTTCAATCCTCCCAATCGGTTCGGGCGCGATGTGTCGGTCGCGGGGACGGTGACCCCCCGCCGTCCCGGCGGGTCGGCGGGGGTCCTTCTCATCCTCAGGTATGACATCCGCCCCTGAGAGGGGTCGCGGCGTCCGCCCCGGCCGCTACTCGACCGCGACGCCCCAGTGCACCGCCAGCCCGGCCAGGCCGCCGGTCACCGCGGTGCCGGACGGCGTGAACTGCCAGGACCCGCCGGTCCGCCGGAACGAGCCCAGCAGCATCGCGCTGTCCGGCATTCCGCCGGTGGCGGCCGTCCAGCTCTCCGGCCCGGCGGCGCCCGGCCCGTACGCCGCCGTCAGGGCGAGGCCGTGCACATAGCCGAGCGGCACCGCGGGCGGCTCCTCCTCCTCGGTGGAGGCGGCGAGCACCACCTCGTCCACCCCCGGCGCCAGCCGGCCCAGCTCCAGGGTGACGCGGGCGGCCCGGGCCGGCTCGCCGGGCACCGACCGGGTGGGGTGCAGCCGGACGGCACCGTCCGGATCCTGCGGGTTGTTGAAGAAGACGAAGTGCTCGTCGCTGACCACCCGTCCGGAGGCGCAGAGGAACGCCGAGACGTCCAGCTCCACCGCGTCCCCGCCGGCGGTGCGGCTGCGCCAGGTCAGCTCCACGCTGGTCCGGTGGTCCGCCGCCGCGCCGTCGGCCGGCTCGGCGGGGGCCGCCGCCCCGGCCGCGGCCGGCCCGCCGCCGTTGGTGCGGTCCCCGCCCAGCCGGCCGCGCAGCCCCTGCTCGGCCAGCAGCTCGACCAGCTCCGGCCCGCTCACCAGCGTCAGCGGCTTGTTGCGGATGTAGTCGTACGAGCCCGGCCCGAATCCGGCCGTGGTCACCAGGATGCCCTTGATCGCACCGTGGTGGCGCACGGTGGAATCGAGGTCCCGGACGGCGGTGGGGGAGACCGTCGACCGGTAGCGCTTGGCCTGGATGACGATCCGTCCGCCGGTCACCGGGTCGAGGTCCTCGGCGACCACGTCCACCCCGGCGTCCCCGCTGCGGGCCGTGGTCATCACCCGGAAGCCGCGCAGCCGGAACAGTTCGGCGATCAGCTCCTCGAACTCGATCGGGTCCATCTCGAAGAGGTCCGGCTCGTCCTCGCCGCCCTGCCCGGCCAGACTGCCGCCGACCGTCTCCGGCAGGCGGTCCGGCCGCACCTCGTCCAGCCGCTCCGGGCGCGCCGACAGGGCGCCGCCGAGCCCCTGGAAGCACTCCACGGCCGCCACCCGGTCCAGCGCCAGCGCCGCGAACTCCGCCCGGGACACCGTCACCGTCGACAGGAACCGCTCCGCCTCCCGGCCGGTGGCCGGGTCGATGCCCCGGACGAAGCCGTTCAGCACCACCGAGTCCAGCAGCCCGTCCCGGTCCGCCCGGAACAGCTCCGCCACCACCCGCAGCGCGCTCTGTGCCAGCACCTCCCGGTACAGCGCCTTGCGCTCGGTGGCCGGCCGGGCCACCTCCGCCTCCCGGTCGTCCGTCTTGACGTAGCGCACCCGCGAACTCGCCGGGACGATGTCCGGGCCCGGCAGCTCCCAGTTCACCACCAGCTGGCGGGTCGACACCTCCCAGGCCGCCACGAGACGGTGCGGGAACCCCTCCGGCCAGGCCGCCGAGGCGTACAGCCCGGCGGTGAAGTACTCCTGCACGGCCTCCGCCTCGCCGGAGCGCAGCCGCCGCAGCAGCTCCTCCGTCCGGGCGGCGCGGTCCTCGTCCTGCCGGCGGTGCTGGGCGACCCAGTCCAGGTACTGCTGGTGGTAGTCGGCCAGCCTCCGCTGCCGGTCCGCCTCGGCCGCCTGCGCCGCGTACCAGTCCTGCTCGAACCGGGCCCGGGCCTGCGCCACGTACTGCTCGTACTGCCGCCAGACCCCGGGGTTGCGGGCCTGGACCTGGTCCGGCGGCGGCACCTGGTAGTGCGCCTGGTCCGGCATCGGCACCGGCTCGCCGAGCCGGCCCGGCTCGAACGGCGGCTGCGCCTGCGGCGCCAGCAGCGCCTGCGGGCTGAACGCGGGCTGCCGCAGACCGGCGGGCAGCAGCCCGCGCAACTCCTCGACCCGGGCGTCCAGTTCGGCCGTCCGCCGGGCCACCTCCGCCTCCCGCGTCTGCTGGTACGCCCGCAGCGCCTCACGCTCGCCCCGGGTCGCCGCCCGCTGGGCCTCGCGCGACTCGCGCTCGCGCCGCCGCTGCTCGGCCGTCTGGGCGCGCCACTGGGCCTCCTCCCGGCGCTGCTGCTGCCGCTGCGCCTCCGCCCAGACCGCCAGCACCCCGTTGTTCCGCCGCCCCGCCACCGTCCACCCCTTCGTTCCGCACCCGGCCCCGGCGCGCCGCCTCCCGGCCGCGCCACCACCGCGCCCGCCACAATAGAACGTGGACGGGCGAACCGCCCAAGCGCCCACGGCCTGCGGCGGCCTCCGCGGGCGGGGGCGCCGTCACCGACCTCCGTGGTCAGTGCACCTACCGCCCCGCGGACGGTACTTCCGCGTACCAGCGCCAGTCGGTGCGACGCGGGCGCCCGGGCGTCCCGGCCCGGCCGGTGGCCCAGAGCAGCGTCTGCCAGGGGTCGGCGCCCTGGCCGAGGGGGACGTCCGGGAAGAGCCGGGCCAGGGTGCGCCGGCAGGGGCCGGCCGGGGGCTGCCAGGGCAGACCGAGGCCCTGGGTGACGTCGTGCACGTGGACCAGCGTCTCCACCAGGCTCATCGCCGTGAACCCGGCCGGGTCCGAGACGCCCCACGGGTGGTACGCGCGGGTCCCGGGCGCGGCGGTGCGGGCCATCGCGACCATCAGCGCACCGCTCGCCTCCAGCACCTGGAGCAGTCCGGCCGGGCCCGCGTCGCGCTCGGCGTGGACGAAGCCGTTCGGCGCGCCGGGGGCGTGGCGCACCGTCAGGAACGGCACGTAGCGGTCGAGCGGCGGGGCCCCCGGCCCGAGCTGGGCCGCGTAGGAGAGCAGATCGTCGGCCAGGTGCTCGACGGTGGCCCAGCAGTCCCACGCCAGCGCTCCGGCGGGCCGGGACCAGTCGGCGCCCTCGGGAGCGCCGCGCAGCGCGGCCGTGGCGAGGCGCAGGGTGAGCGCCAGGTCGTCGGCGGTGACGGGCCCGGGGGCCTCCGGGGCGGTTTCTTCGATCATGGCGGGACGGTACCAACGGCCGGCCGGGCCGCCGAGCGGATTTCCGGGGTGCGTGAACGGCCTGCTCACCGGCCCCGACGGCGGGGCGTCGCCCCGGTGGCGCCCGCTGTCCCGGCGGCCGCCCGGCGGGACTGTCCGGGGCAGCGGGTAACCTCGCTGTTTCGTACGGGAGGACGAGCGTGAACCCACAGCAGCGGCCGGAGCGGCCCACCGGCTGGATCTCCACCGGCCTGCACTGGAAGGACGGCCGGCCGGTGCTCAGCGCCGTCAACGGCGGCCGGGTGCACGAACGCGCCGCCGCGCCCGGCACCGAGGTCGGCTGGCTGCTCACCGGGCCGCGCCGCTGCACCGGCGCGTGGATCGCCGACATGCCCGAGCGCACCCCCTGCCCCCACCGGGCCGCCATCGACCCGGGCGGCGGCGCCGTCCAGTGCGCCGCCTGCCAGAGCGTCGACCGCGGCCTCGCCCTCGCCCGGGACCAGATCCTCGACGACGGCCGCACCTACCTGCTCTACCTCGCCTGGTTCGGCGACGGCCTGCTGAAGGTCGGTCTCACGGCCGAGCAGCGCGGCACCAGCCGGCTGCTCGAACAGGGCGCCCTGGCCTACACCTTCGCCGCCCGGGGCGGACTGCCCGCCGTCCGGCGTGCCGAACTGACCGTGGCCGCCGCGGGCCTGGCCCGGGAGCGCTTCACCAGCCGGGTCAAGCTCGACCACTGGTGGCGGCACGGCGACGCGGACGGGCGCCGGGCGATCCTGTCCGACGCCCGGGGCCGGGCCCACCGGCTGCTCCACGGCCACGCGGTGGAGCTCCTGCCCGCCCGCCCGGTCACCGACCACATCGACCTGTTCGGCCTGGCCGGAGGCGCCCCCGCCGCCTACCGGCAGGTCACCGGGCTCGCCTCCGGCGCCGTCGTCGCGGGCACGCTGCGGCCGCCCATCGGCCGTCACCTCTTCCTCGACCCGCCGGAGGCCCAGGAGATCCAGGGGACCCAGGGGCGCCCGGAGACCCCGGGGGGAGCGGCGGACGCCGCCGACAGTACGCCGTTGCTGCTGGACACCCGGCTGCTCACCGGGTGGACCCTCACCCCGGTGACCGGGCGCCGGCCCGAGGGCCTGGCCCTGCGTGCCCGGGTGCGGCCGAGGGAGGAGGACGCCCAGGAGGCGCTCTTCTGACCCGCCCCGGCCCCCGCGCGGAGAGCCCCCACGCCGAGGGCGAGGGCCCCGCTCAGAGGGCCCCGCTCAGAGCAGCTTGCTGCGTACCCCGCCAGGGCCGGACCGCGCCCGGCGGGAAAGCGGCGGCCGCGAGGGCCGGACATCCGGCCGGGCGGGCTCGGCGCTCTCCGGGGGGCACACCGCGCGGGTGGCGACCGAGGCCCGCGCGGCGGCGAGCGCCAGCCGCGCCAGCAGCCGGTCCTCGCCGATCCCCGCCGCCCGCTTCGCCTCCTGGCAGCGCGAGCACCAGAGCGGGGACGCGGGCCCGTCCGGATACGTCATGCTCTCGGGCGGCAGGTAATGGCCGCCGCACTCGACGCACTCGAAGACCAGCCTCATCCGACGATCACCGTTCCGGATCCGTGGCACCGGCCGCACGGCGACCAGAAGGTGTGGATCTCCGGCACCATGTTCCTCTCCTCGTCCAGCCCGACCGTGGCCTCGGTCTTCTCGGTCCCTCCGGACCCGCCACACCCGGAACAGGACTGAACCTCGGGCATATGCAACCCTCCGTAGCGCGGGAACCACCGTAGCGCGAATTCCGGGTGTGCAGCACCGGCGCTGACGAAGCACCACTCCTGCGGGGCGCGTGCGACCGTCCGGCGTGCGCCCCCATATCTACTGCGCACTCCGTGCACGTCCCGCGCGCGCCCCGGTGCCCCGCGCGCCTCAGCGGGTCGGGACGCCGTCGGCCACCGTCCGGAAGCCGCAGTTGCCGCTGGTGGAGTCCGGGGTGTTGCCGGTCCGCGCGGCCACCCGGTAGCGGTTGCAGTACGAGTCGTGGCACAGGTAGGAGCCGCCGCGCAGCACCCGCCGCCCCCGCCCGTCCCGGTCCTCCCGCGGTCCGCGCGGGTCGTACCGGGGCGAACGGGTGTACCAGTCGGGGTCGAAGCGGTCGGCGCACCACTCCCAGACGTTCCCGGCCACGTCGTACAGACCGAAGTCGTTGGGCGGGTAGTCGCCCACCGGCGAGGTGGCGTACCAGCCGTCCTCGCCGCTGGGGAGATCCGGGAACCGGCCCTGCCAGATCCGGCAGCGGTGCGCGCCGTCCGGGCGCAGTTCGTCGCCCCACGGGTAGCGCAGCCCGGGGTGCGGGCCGCGGGCGGCGTACTCCCACTCGGCCTCGGTGGGCAGCCGGCGCCCGGCCCAGCGGCAGTACGCCAGCGCGTCGTGGTGGCTGATGTGCACCACCGGGTGGTCGGCCAGGTCGGCGGTGTCGCTGAGCGGGCCGTACGGGTGCCGCCAGTCGGCGCCGCGCACCTCGGTCCACCAGGGCGCGGCGGGGGAGCGGCCGAGGACGTCGGCCGGTTCGGCGACGACGAACAGGTGGAAGACGGCCGAGGAGCCGGCCCGTTCGGCGTCGGTGCGGTGGCCGGTGGCCTCGGCGAAGGCGGCGAACATCGCCGTGGTGACGGGCGTCGCGTCGATCGCGAACGGCGGCAGCTCCACGGTGTGCACCGGCGTCTCGCCGTCCGCCGGGTAGCCCTCGCCGAACGCGTCGCCCATCGCGAAGGCGCCGCCGGGCAGTTCGATCTGCCGGTGCCCGGGCCGCAGTGCGGCGGGTGACGGCGGGGGCTCCGGCGGCCGGACGGGGGTGGCCGGCCGGTCCGGCAGGCAGCACGCCTTCCTCGGCGGGGGTTGACTCATGGCCTCAAGCTATAGCATTTTTCACCTAGGTGACTATTCATCTAGGTGGGCGGAGCCGTCCGTCCGCCGGACGACGGAAGAGAGCGACCCGCCCGTGAAGTTCGACCATGTCCTGCTGGGCCTGCTGGCCCTCCATCCGCGCAGCGGCTGGGACCTGCGCCACTGGCTGGCGAGCGAGGGCCGCTTCGTCCGCTCCAACGTCCACCAGAGCCAGATCTACCGGCTGCTCAACCGGATGAACGAGAAGGGCTGGGTCGAGTTCGAGGTCGACCCGCGCGACGGCCGCCCGGACGCCAAGGTCTACCGCCTCACCGAGGCCGGCCGGGCCGAGCTGCTGGCCGAGGCCCGCTCGCCCTACCGGCCGACCAGCCGGTTCCAGGACCCGGACTTCATGACCCGGTTCTTCTTCGCCGGGATGCTCGCCCCCGACGTCCTGCCCGGCCTGATCGACACCGAACTCGCCTACCGCCGCCACCAGGTCGCCACCTCGCGCGGCCGCGACCGCGGCATCGCCTTCCCCGAGGGCACCCCGGAGGCCGACGCCTACCGGATCCGCCTGATCCGCGAGCTCTCCCACCAGTACGGCACCTCCGCCGTCGACGCCTGGATCGACTGGCTGGAGCGCACCCGAAGGCTGCTCCAGGACGCCCAGGACGCCCAGGGCGCCGACGGCACCCCGCTGAACCCCGTCCGCACGTCCGCGGCCCCGCCGCCCACCGAAGGAGACGACACCCGGTGAAAGCCGTCATGGTCATGTTCGACAGCCTCAACCGGCGGTTCCTGCCGCCCTACGGCTGCGACTGGACCCTCGCCCCGAACTTCAGCCGGCTCGCCGAGCGCGCCGCCACCTTCGACAACTGCTACGGCGGCAGCATGCCCTGCATGCCCGCCCGCCGCGAGATGCACACCGGGCGCTACAACTTCCTGCACCGCTCCTGGGGCCCGCTGGAGCCCTTCGACGACTCCGTCCCCGACCTGCTCGGCCGCTCCGGCGTCTACACCCACCTGGTCACCGACCACCAGCACTACTGGGAGGACGGCGGCGCCACCTACCACAACCGCTACGACAGCTACGAGTTCTTCCGCGGCCAGGAGGGCGACAAGTGGAAGGGCCACGTCGCCGACCCGGACATCCCCGAGACGCTGTCCTGGCGCGACGGCCCGATGTGGCGCCAGGACTGGGTCAACCGCCAGTACCTGGCCGACCTCGCCGACCACCCCCAGACCCGCACCTTCGACGCCGGGCTGGAGTTCATCGCCACCAACCGCGACGCCGACCGCTGGTTCCTGCAGATCGAGTGCTTCGACCCGCACGAGCCGTTCTACTCCTACGAGCAGCACAAGAAGCACTACCCGCACGACTGGGACGGCCCGCACTTCGACTGGCCGGACTACAAGCGCGTCACCGAGACCCCCGAGGCGGTCGAGCACGCCCGCAACGAGTACGCCGCGCTGCTCACCATGTGCGACGACTCCCTCGGCCGGGTCCTCGACGCCTTCGACGAGCACGGTCTCTGGGACGACACCCTGCTGATCGTCTGCACCGACCACGGGCTGCTGCTCGGCGAGCGCGGCTGGTGGGGCAAGAACATCCAGCCCTGGTACGACGAGAACATCCACACCCCGCTGTTCATCTGGGACCCGCGCACCCGCGCCACCGGCCGCCGGGCCGCCCTCGTCCAGACCATCGACCTCGGCCCCACCCTGCTGGAGTTCTTCGGCGTCCACCGCACCCCCGACATGCAGGGCCGGCCGCTCGCCGACACCGTCGCCCACGACACCCCCGTCCGGCCGCACGGCCTGTTCGGCGTCTTCGGGGGCCACGTCAGCGTCACCGACGGCCGCTACGTCTACATGCGGGCCTGCAAGGACCCGTCGAACCGGCCGCTCCACGAGCACACCCTGATGCCCACCCACATGCGCGGCCACTTCAGCCCGCAGGAGCTGGCCGCCGCCACCCTCGAACCGCCGCTGCCCTTCACCAAGGGCGTCCCCGTGCTCCGGCTGCCCGCCCAGTCCTTCGGCAACCCGTACGCCTTCGGCACCCTGCTGTTCGACCTCGACACCGACCCCGGGCAGGAGAACCCGCTGGTCGACGACGAACTCGAACTCCGGCTGGCAGCCCTGCTCACCCAGGCCCTGCGGGACAGCGACGCCCCGGCGGACCAGTTCGAACGCCTCGGGCTGCCCGCCGAGGGGCCGGTCACCGCGGAGCACCTGCTCGCCCGCGCCCAGCAGCCGCAGGCCCGCGCCGCCGCCGAACCCCTGCCCGACCCGGCCGAGTTCCCCGAGACCCCGCTCTCCGTCCACACCCCGCTGCGCGTCCTGCTCCAGGACGACCGGGCGCGCGCCGCCGTCCTCGACCAGCTGCCGATGCTCGCCGCCCCCGGCCTCCGGGCGATGCTCGGCGCGCTGAGCCCGCTGCGCCTGGCGGCCATGGGCCCCTCCGTCCGCCCCGCCCAGCTGCGCCTCCTCGCGGACGCCCTCGCCGTCCTGCCCGCCGTCCCGCCTGCCGACGGAGCCGCCCGGGGCTGAGCGCGCCGAGGGCCCCCGCCACCCGGTGGCGAGGGCCCTCGGCCGGCCGGTCAGCCCGTCGCGCTGCGGAGGAACTCGCGGTTCATCGCCGCGATGCTGGGCAGCGGGATGCCCTTCGGGCAGGCGGTGGCGCACTCGCCGGTGTTGGTGCAGCCGCCGAAGCCCTCGGCGTCCATCGCGGCGACCATGGACCGCACCCGGGACTTCCGCTCGGGCGCGCCCTGCGGCAGGACGTTGAGGTGGACGACCTTGGCGGAGGTGAAGAGCATCGCCGAGCCGTTGGGGCAGGCGGCGACACAGGCGCCGCAGCCGATGCACTCGGCGTGCTCGAAGGCCGTGTCGGCGGCCGCCTTGGGCACGGGGGTGGCGTGGGCGTCGGGGGCGCTGCCGGTGGGGGCGGTGATGTAGCCGCCGGAGCCGATGATGCGGTCGAACGCCGAGCGGTCCACCACGAGGTCCCTGACCACCGGGAAGGCGGAGGCCCGCCACGGCTCGATGTCGATGGTGTCGCCGTCGGTGAAGTGCCGCATGTGGAGCTGGCAGGTGGTGGTCCGCTCGGGGCCGTGGGCCTGGCCGTTGATGACCATGCCGCAGGCGCCGCAGATGCCCTCGCGGCAGTCGTGGTCGAAGGCCACCGGGGTGTCGCCCCGGGTGATCAGCTCCTCGTTGAGGGTGTCGAGCATCTCCAGGAAGGACATGTCGGGACTGATCCCGCTGACCTGGTAGGTGGTCATCGAGCCCGGTGCCTCCGGGCCCGCCTGGCGCCAGATGCGCAGGGTGAGGTTCACGCGTAGCTCCGCTGGGTGGGGTGGACGTGCTCGAAGTCGAGGTGTTCGCGGTGCAGGACGGGGGCCGTGCCGGTGCCGGTGAACTCCCAGGCGGCGGCGTAGGAGAACTCCTCGTCGCGGCGGGCCGCCTCGCCGTCCTCGGTCTGGCTCTCGACCCGGAAGTGACCGCCGCAGGACTCCGCGCGGTGCAGGGCGTCCAGGCACATCAGCTCGGCCAGCTCGAAGTAGTCGACCAGGCGGTTGGCCTTCTCCAGCGACTGGTTGAGCTCCTGCCCGGTGCCGGGGACCTTGATCCGGCGCCAGAACTCCTCGCGCAGCAGCGGGATCCGGGCGAGGGCGCGGCGCAGGCCGGCCTCGTCGCGGGCCATCCCGCACTCGTCCCAGAGGAGTTCGCCCAGTTCGCGGTGGAAGGAGTCGGGCGTCCGGTCGCCGTCCACCGCCAGGATCAGGTTCAGACGGTCCGTCACATCGGCCTCGGCCGTGGCGATTTCCGGGTGGTCGTCCGGAACGGCCGGCAGCGGGTTGCGGGCGAGGTAGTCGTTGACGGTCGGCGGGAGGACGAAGTAGCCGTCCGCGAGCCCCTGCATCAGCGCGCTGGCGCCGAGCCGGTTGGCGCCGTGGTCGGAGAAGTTGGCCTCGCCGACCGCGAACAGGCCGGGGACGGTGGTCTGCAGGTCGTAGTCGACCCAGAGCCCGCCCATGGTGTAGTGGATCGCGGGGTAGATCCGCATCGGCACCCGGTACGGGTCCTCGGCGGTGATCCGCTCGTACATCTCGAACAGGTTGCCGTACTTGGCGGCCACGGCGTCCCGGCCCAGCCGGCGGATGGCGTCACCGAAGTCCAGGTAGACGCCCTGCCCGCCGGGGCCGACACCGCGGCCCTCGTCGCAGACGTTCTTGGCGGCCCGGGAGGCGATGTCACGCGGGACGAGGTTGCCGAACGACGGGTAGATCCGCTCCAGGTAGTAGTCGCGCTCGGCCTCGGGGATCTCGGCCGGCGGCCGGGTGTCGCCCTTGGCCGAGGGCACCCAGATCCGGCCGTCGTTGCGCAGCGACTCGCTCATCAGGGTCAGCTTCGACTGGTGCTCGCCGGAGCGCGGGATGCAGGTGGGGTGGATCTGGGTGAAGCACGGGTTGGCGAAGTAGGCGCCCCGCCGGTGGGCCCGCCAGACGGCCGTGGCGTTGGAGTTCTTGGCGTTGGTGGAGAGGTAGAAGACGTTGCCGTAGCCGCCGCTGGCCAGCACCACCGCGTCGGCGGTGTAGGTCGAGACCGCGCCGGTCACCAGGTCCCTGGCGACGATGCCGCGCGCCCGTCCGTCGATCACCAGCAGGTCGAGCATCTCGGTGCGCGGGTGCATCTCGACGTTCCCGGCCGCGATCTGGCGCGACAGCGCCTGGTAGGCGCCGAGCAGCAGCTGCTGGCCGGTCTGGCCGCGGGCGTAGAAGGTGCGGGACACCTGGACGCCGCCGAAGGAGCGGGTGTCCAGCAGGCCGCCGTACTCGCGGGCGAACGGGACGCCCTGGGCCACGCACTGGTCGATGATCTCCACCGACACCTGGGCGAGCCGGTGCACGTTGGACTCGCGGGCGCGGAAGTCGCCGCCCTTGACGGTGTCGTAGAAGAGCCGGCGGATCGAGTCGCCGTCGTTGCGGTAGTTCTTGGCGGCGTTGATGCCGCCCTGGGCGGCGATCGAGTGGGCCCGTCGGGGGGAGTCCTGGAAGCAGAACTGCACCACGTGGTAGCCCTGTTCGGCGAGGGTGGCACCGGCCGCGCCGCCGGCCAGGCCGGTGCCGACCACGATCACGGTGTGCTTGCGCCGGTTGGCCGGGTTGACCAGCTTGGCGTCGAACCGCCGCTGGTCCCAGCGCTGTTCGATCGGCCCGGCGGGGGCCCTGGTGTCGGCGATCGGCTCGCCGACGCGGTAGTCGCTGTAGGCGCTCAACTCACCACTCCGGTCATCACGGCCACGGGGACGGACAGGAAGCCGACGGTCAGCACCAGGGCCAGGCCGTTGGCGGTCAGCTTCAACGCCCGGTCCCGGCGGGCGTTGTTGGCACCGAGGGTCTGCGCGGCGCTCCAGAAGCCGTGCCGGATGTGCAGACCGACGGCCAGCATCGCGACGACGTAGATCACGCAGCTGTACCAGTTCGAGAAGGAGGCCACGATGTTCTGGTACGGGTGGCCGTGTTCGGCGGCCGGGTTCACGGTGAGCGTGGTGAGGTCCAGGATGTGCCAGACGATGAACAGCGCCAGGATCACCCCGCCCCAGCGCATCGTGCGGGTCGCGTAACTGGCCCGCCGCCGCTGGTGCACGTACTTGCTCGGCCGGGCCGCGAGGTCGCGCCGGCTGAGCTGGTACGCGGCCACGCCGTGCAGCAGGACGGCGGCGAGCAGGCCGGCCCGGGCGATCCAGAGGAACCACTCGTGGCCGAGGAAGGGCTGGCCGAGGGTGCGCAGCCACGCCGCGTAGCCGTTGATGTCGTCCGGGCCGAAGAAGACCTTGAGGTTGCCCAGCATGTGTGCGACCAGGTACAGCAGCATGACCAGTCCGCTGACGGCCATGACCGCCTTCTTGCCGACGGTCGACCGCCAGAGGGTCGCCAGGGTGGACGGATGCCGGCCCGTCCGAGTCGCGGTTGTCATGGCGACAACGGTAGGGACGGCCGGGTGGGTGCGTCCAAGACATGATGCGGCTCGCGACGATAGCCAGTGCCTATCGAGTGTGCCTATCCTGGCCGGGTGCAGCTCCAGCAACTCCGCTACTTCCTCGCCGTCGCCGAGACCCGCCACTTCACCCGGGCGGCCGAGGCGGCCCATGTCGCCCAGCCCTCGCTCTCGCAGCAGATCCGCGCACTGGAGCGGGAGCTGGGTGCCGAACTGTTCCATCGCACCCGCGGCAACATCGCCCTCACCGACGCCGGCGACGCGCTGCTGCCACTCGCCCGGCGCATCCTCGCGGACACCGAGAGCGCCCGGCTGGCCGTCCAGGAGACGGTGCAGCTGCGCCGCGGCCGGGTCCGGCTGGGGGCGCCGCCGAGCCTCTGCACCAGCCTGGTGCCGGATGTCCTGCGGCTCTTCCGGGACCGCTACCCGGGGGTGGCACTGGTGGTCCGGGAGGGCGGCTCGCGGGACCTGGTCCGGACCCTGGCGGCGGGGGAACTGGACGTCGCGTTGATCATCACACCGCCGAGCGGTGAGGCGGCGCCCGCGCTGGCGGTCACCGAGCTGCTGCACGAGGAGCTGGTGCTGGTCTCCGCCGAAGCCGAAGCCGAAGCCGAAGCCGAAGCCGAAGCCGAAGCCGGGCCGCGCCGCCGGGCGCGGGTGGCGGAGCTGCGCGGGCGGCCGCTGGTGATGTTCCGCGAGGGCTACGACCTCCGGGAGGCGACGCTGGCGGCCTGCCGGGAGGCCGGGTTCGAGCCGGAGTTCGCGGTGGAGGGCGGCGAGATGGACGCGGTGCTCGGCTTCGTCCGGGCGGGGCTGGGGCCCGCCGTGCTGCCGGGCATGGTCGCGGCCCGCTCGGGGCTCGTCGTCACCCCGTTCGCCGGCCCGGGCCTCGGGCGGACCATCGCCGTCGCGCACGGCCACGAGGTCCCGCTGACCAGGGCGGCGGCCGCCCTGCGCGAGACGCTGCTCTCCCATCTGCGCGGCGCGGCCCGCGACGGCGAGCTGCCGCCGGGGACGCGGCTGCTGCTGGGGCCGTGACAGGCGAGGGGCCCGGGACCGCCGCGTGGTCCCGGGCCCCTCGCCCCGCCGTCGGACGGGCCGTTCGACGGGCCGTCAGGCCGGCAGCACGGCCTCGATCGCGGCGGTCACCTCGTCCGACTCCGGCTCGGTGCGCGGCCGGATCCGGGCGGCGACGGTGCCGTCCGGCGCGATGACGAACTTCTCGAAGTTCCAGGTGATGTCCCCGGCCTGGCCCTCGGCGTCGGCGCTCCGGGTCAGTTCGGCGTAGAGCGGGTGGCGGTCCTCACCGTTGACGTCGGTCTTCTCGAACAGCGGGAAGGTGACGCCGTAGGTGGTGGAGCAGAAGGTCCGGATCTCCCCGGCGCTGCCCGGCTCCTGACCGGCGAACTGGTTGGACGGGAAGCCCAGCACGGTGAAACCGCGCCCGGCGTACCGCTCCTGGAGCCGCTCCAGGCCCGCGTACTGCGGCGTCAGACCGCACTTGGAGGCGACGTTGACGATCAGCAGGGCCTTGCCCCGGTAGTCGCCCAGCGAGGCGGCCTCGCCGGACAGCGTGCGCAGCGGGATGTCGTACAGGCTCACGTAGGTCCCCTTCGGGATGGTCGGGTGTCGGGACGGGACTCGTCTCGGTACGGTAGCCGCCCCCGAGGCCGTCGCCCACGACCGGGTGGGCCCGGTCCGGGCGGTGTCCTGCCCGGTGACCACGGGCCACCGGGCAGGGCGCCCGGCGGTCCCGGCGCCGCCGTCAGCGGTGCCGCAGGTAGGCGGTGGCCGTCGCGCGCAGCCGCTCGTGCAGGCCGTCGTACGCGTGGGCGCGGCCCAGCAGGGACTTGGGCAGCTTGGCGGCCATCGTGTAGTTGGTGTCGCAGACGTTGGCCGCCGGGGCCAGCCCGGCCTGGCTGACCAGCTGGTAGGCGTCCAGCTCGTCCAGGCCCAGCAGGGCGCGCGTCCAGCCGACCAGGTCGTGCTGGCTGATCCGGAAGGCGTCCTCCAGCGGCCGCGCCGAGCCGGTGGAGATCAGGTACCGGTCGTTCTCCAGCCGGGGCCAGGCCGGTCCGCCGCCCTTGACCAGGTCGATCACCACCGTGGTGCGCATCGCCGTCTCCACCGCCGTCCCGCACACCTCGCCCTCGCCCTGGCGGGCGTGGCCGTCGCCGAGGGCCAGCAGTCCGCCGGGCACGTTGACGCCGAAGTAGGCGGTGGTGCCGGCCCGCATCTCCGGGGTGTCGAGGTTGCCGCCGTGCGCGCCCGGGGTGATCGACATCAGGGTCTCGCCGGCCGCCGGGGCGACGCCCACCGTGCCGTGCATCGGGTCCAGCGGCAGCTCGGCGGTGAAGTCGCTGTTCCGGGCCCGGAACCGGCAGACCCCGGCCGCCGTGTCCAGCTCGTAGATCCAGATCCGTTCCTCCAGCGGCGGGTGCAGCAGCGCGGTGGTGTGGGTGCCGGTCAGCGCGCCGAAGTGCGGGAAGGTGCTGGAGACGCCCCAGTCCCGGGCGGGGGTGATCTCCACGAAGTGCACCGCGAGGGTGTCGCCCGGTTCGGCGCCGGCCACCGCGATCGGGCCGGTCACGGGGTTCAGGTAGGGGAAGTCGCAGACCTGGCTGGGCAGGTCGCCGAAGCCGCGTACCCGCCCGCCGAAGCAGTCCTCGGTGGTGAGTTCGACGACGGTGCCGGGCTGGACGGTCACCAGCGGCGCACGGCCGCCGAAGGTGTACGCGTACTCCTCCGGGCCGGGCGTGAGGGAGACGATGTCGGGCAGGTTCACTGGTTCTCCTTCGGGAGGGGGCCGGCGGCGGTCCTGGGAGTGGTATCGGCATCGGCGCCGGTGCCCGGGTCGGCGACCGCCAGACGCGGGCGGCGTCCGGTGGCGACCAGCCCGGTCAGCACCAGCAGGCCGAGCGCCAGCCAGACGAAGCCCAGCCGCTGGGCGGCGATGTCGGCGTTGACGACCACGTACGCCAGGATCACGAAGCCGATGGCCGGGGCGACGAGGTGGCGCCAGTAGTCGCGGCTGCGCGAGCGGATCAGGTAGTGCACCACCACCGACACGTGCAGCACCAGGAAGGTGGTCAGCGCCCCGAAGTTCACCAGGGTGCTGAGCAGTGTGATGCCGTCCTCGCGGGAGGCCGTGTAGAGGCCGAGCAGCAGCGAGACCCCGGCGGTCAGCAGGGTGGCGTTGACCGGGACGCGGTGGCGCGGGTGGACCTTGGCGAGGAAGGCGGGCAACTGCCGGTCGCGGGCCATCGCGTACAGCAGCCGCGAGGTGGCCGCCTGGGCCACCAGGGAGTTGGCGAAGCCCCAGGCGACGGCGGTGGCGGCGGCCGTCAGGGTGGCGAGCCAGCCGCCGGCGGCGGTGCGGGCCGCGTCGTAGAAGGCGGTGCCGTTCGGGTCGCCCTGGCTGATCAGTGCCTCCGGGTCTGGCACCAGCAGGGAGGCGATCCAGGTCTGGGCGATGAACAGCGACCCGGCCAGCAGCAGTGCGGCGATCATCGAGCGGCCGATCGCGCGGGCGGAGTCCCGGTTCTCCTCCGAGAGGGTGGAGATCCCGTCGAAGCCGAGGAAGCTCAGCACCGCGATCGACACCGCCCCGAACACCAGGCTCCAGGAGAAGGTGTGCGGGTTGTACAGCGGGGTGAGGTCGAAGCCCCGGCCCTTGCCGGAGGCGAGGGCGGCCAGGCCGACGGCGATGAAGACGGCCAGCACCACCAGTTCGCCGATCAGCATCGCCTTGTTGACCCGGGCGGTCATCTCGACGCCCAGGTAGTTGACGGCGGTGTTGAGCAGCACGAAGCCGACCAGCCAGAGCCAGACCGGCACCGCGGGCACCAGCGAGTTCATCGCCACGCCGGCGATCAGGTAGAGCAGGCCGGGCACCAGCACGTAGTCCAGCAGGATCATCCACCCGGACAGGAACCCGATCGGCGCCGCGATGCCCCGGCCCGCGTAGGTGTACACCGAGCCTGCCATCGGGAAGGCCCGCGACATCTGCGCGTACGAGAGGGCGGTGAACATCATCGCCACCATCCCGAGCACGTAGGCCAGGGCGACCATGCCGCCCGAGCCCTGGAAGACGCTGCCGAAGATGCCGAACGGGGCGATCGGCACCATGAACACCAGACCGTAGACCAGCAGGTCGGTGAAGCGGAGTGAGCGGCGCAGCTCCTGTCGGTAGCCGTAGTTCTCGATGTTCTGGGGCGCGGGTGCTTCGGACATGGGGGCTCTCTCCCGTGACGACCCTGGGGTGGTGGGGGAGAGAGTAGAGGCAGTTATTTCCAAATGGAAGAGTTTCGGCCCGGGTGAGGTGCCGGGCGTGGCGCCGGGCGGGCGGGCGCCCCCCGGGCCGCCGGACCCGCCGGGGCCTCCGCGGCCGCCCGTCAGGACAGCACGGTGAAGCCCAGCCCCTCCGCCCGCGCCAGGTGCACCCGCTCCCGCGCCGGGCCCAGCGGTGCCCGTGCCCAGGCCCGCCGGGTCGCCGCGTCCTCCCCGTGCAGCAGCCGCAGCGCCGCCCCCGCGAGCCCGTCCGGCACCAGCTCGCCGCGCGCCGCGAGCGCCGCCAGCAGGTGCAGTCCGTCGTAGAGGCCCACCGCGTACGCGTCCAGCACCGGCGCGTACGGTCCGAACACCGCCCGGTGCTGCTCCGCCAGCCGCAGCCGCCGCTCCTCCGTGAGGTTCGCGAACGACGGCATCGACGCGTACAGCGTCCCGGTGTCGTCGCCGCCGTACGCCAGCAGGCTGTTCTCCTCCAGCGCGCCGGAGAGCCGCACCAGCCGGCGGTCCAGGCCGCTGCGGCGCAGCGCCCGGTTGAACCGCACCAGGTCCCGGCCGATCAGGCTCAGCAGCAGCGCGTCGGCCCGGGCGGCGCGGACCGCGTCGAGCAGTGGCTCCAGCGCCCGTTCCGTCGCCCCGAACGGCAGGTGACGCGCCAGCACCACCCGGGCCGGGGTGCGGGCGATCGCCGCCCCGGCCGCCCGGTGCACCGCGCGCGGCCAGATGTAGTCGTTGCCGACCAGCGCCCAGCGGCGAATCTGGTGACTGGTAGTCAACTGCTCGATGGTGGAGTGCAGTTGATGGTCCGGTGTGGCGCCGGTGCAGACCACCCCGGCCAGCCGGGTGCCGCCCTCGTGCGGCGGGGTGAACACGTACGCGGTCCGCCCGGCCGTCACCGTCTCCACAGCCCGGTGCACGTCGCTGGAGTGGCAGCCGGCCACCGCGTCCACCGCGCCCGCGGCCAGCAGCAGCGCCACTTCGCCCGCCACCGCGGCCGGCTCCGCCCCGCCGTCCACCAGCACCAGCTCCAGTGGCACCCCGCGTACCCCGCCGCCCGCGTTCACCTCGTGCGCGGCCAGCAGGGCACCGTCCAGCGCGGACGGGCCGGTCAGCCCGAGCGGCCCGGACTGCGGCACGACCAGGCCCACCCGAAGCGCCGGTGCCTCCCGGGGGGAGTGCAGCGCGTCGAGCGATTCGAACAACTTCACGTCGGCGCTCATCGCTTGCGAGTATGGTCATGGCAGCGATTCCGGCAAGCGGTGGGGAAAGAGGCAAGGCGATGACGACAGACACCTCCGCCGCCGCCGAGACCCTTTCCGCCGCTCCGGCCGGTCCTGCCGCCGGTGAGCCGCTGCTGATCGAACTCCTCACCGTCGCGCAGCGCCGTCTCGCCCGCGGCCTCGCCGCCCAGCTGGAGGCGGAGGGCTGCACCCTCGACCAGTGGCGGGTCATGCGCGCCCTCGCCGACGGCGACGGCCACTCCATGGGCGACCTCGCCCACGCCCTGCTCATCCCGCAGGCCAGCCTCAGCCGCGTGGTCGACGCCCTCGCCGACGCCGGCTGGGTCTACCGCCGCCAGGACGACCGCGACCGCCGCCGCATCACCGCCCACCTCTCCCGCCGCGGCCACACCCGGCTCACCCGCCTCGACGCGCTCGCCGCCGCCCACGACGCCGCCGTCCGCACCGCCTGCGGCTCCGCCGACCCGGGGCCCCTGCTGCGCCACCTCACCGGCGCCTGAGCGGTCACGGCCGCCCCGGGACCGACCCGGGCGCCCTCTCCGGGAGTCCTCGTGCGGACAAGCCCTACCGGTGTTCCACCGGTGGCGTGCCACTCCCGTCCAGGCGCGCGGCGACGGCGGCGAAGTCGGCGCTGTACCAGTGCTCGGGGCGCATCCGGATGGCTATGTCGGCGGTCAGCTGCTCGGTGGTGGCGGCCAGGTAGGCGCGGGCGGTGGCGGGCGGCATGTAGCGGTGGGCCAGGGCGGCGCGCTCGGCGGGATCGAGCCGGTCCTCGATCTCCACCACCGGGCCCTCCACGCTGACGTAGCGGCACGGCGGCTCCTCCTGCTGGGCACAGAGCGCGAACCGGCCGGCGGCCCTGATCCGGCGGGCCTTGGCGGAGTGGCGGCCGGTGAGGATGGTGAGTACGCCACCGGGTCGGTAGGAGTACCAGATCGGGACGGCGAGGACGCCCCGGTCCGGTTCGATGCCCTCGTCGGCGATGGCGAGGACGCCGACGTGGACGGCGGCCAGAAAGCTCTCGCGCTCGGTGGCGCTCATGCTGAAGGACATGGCGTGGGCCTCCCGGGGTGCGGAAGCCCCGCGCGCAGCGGGCGCGCGCGGGCGGCTCCTGCTACGTACCCGCACAGTCGCCGCCCCGAACGCGTACCCCGAACTCCGGCCTGACCCGGAAGCCGATGCCGAAGCTCCGCCGCGCCCGGTGGGTCGGGCCCAGGCGCGGTGTGTCGACCGGCACGTGCACAGGCGGGATCCGGTGCCGCGCGCCGGCGATCCGGGTGGGGCCGGTGCGGGGCGGCTCGGTGCGGGCTCTGTTCGTGCACCTGTCCGGCCACCGAACTGACGTGCCCGGCCGGAGGTCCGATCCGGGCCGGAAAGCGCGTCCGGTGTGTGGCGGGCGTGAAGGGACGGTGTGCGAGGTTGGCCCGCTCCGGCTTCCTGGGTACCGTCGGTGGCACGCCGGGCCTGTCATGGTTGCCATGTTCAACTTGGGCTTCTCCCAAGGGTGTTGCCGCATGCGAGGCAGGAGCCTCACACGCGGCGGGACCGGGGGAACCGCCCCGGGGTTGCGGCAGGGGGGATGGGGGTCGGCCCGGGGGCGGGGGAAGCCCCGGCCGTCGTGTCCCGTTCAGGACCAGCGCGCCCGGTACGCCCTTACCCGATCGAGGGACGCCCTCCCCTGACCGCAGCCGACCCGACTCGACCCGACACGACGCCCACCGCCGCCACCCGGCCCGCCCGGTCGGCCGCCGCACCGATGTCGTCTCCGCCGTCCGGTCCACCACCGCGCCCCCTGGTCCGCCACGCCGCGACCAGCAGCAGCGCGCCCGCAGCGGCGGGCGCGCGGAAGGAACGTACCCATGACCCGCCACGCCTGCTGTCTCCCTGCCCGCCCCACCCCCGGCCTCGCCCGCACCGCCCGCCTTCGGGCGGTGGCCCGGTGAGCGCGCTGCCCCGCCGGCCCAAGAGCCCGCCGGGCCGCCCCCGCAAGAACGCCCCGCCGGGCAGCGCCCGCCCCCGCCGCTCGCTGCGCCACCGCACCCCCGTCCGCGCGCTGCGGGCCGTCCCCTGGCGGTACGACCTGCCTGCCTCGCTGGTGGTCTTCCTGGTCGCCCTGCCGCTCTGCGTCGGCGTCGCGGTGGCCTCCGGCGTCCCGGCCGAACTCGGGCTGGTCACCGGGATCGTCGGCGGCCTGGTGGTCGGCGCGCTGCCCGGCAGCAGCCTCCAGGTCAGCGGACCGGCCGCCGGGCTGACCGTCCTGGTCTACGAGGCGGTCAGGGAGTACGGCGCCGGTGCGCTCGGTGTGCTGGTGCTCGCCACCGGGCTGCTCCAACTGGCCATGGGCGCCTTACGCCTGGGCCGCTGGTTCCGCGCCATGTCCGCCTCCGTGGTGCACGGCATGCTGGCCGGCATCGGCCTGACCCTGCTCTTCGGCCAGCTGTACGCGCTCGCCGACCGCAGGGCGCCCGCGACCGGGCCCGAGAAGATCGCCGGCCTGCCCGCGCTGCTGCGCGACGCCGTCACCGGCGCGGCCACCCCGAGCGCGGTCGCCCTCGGCGTGGCGACCCTGCTGGTCCTGTCCTTCTGGAAGTACCTGCCGGCCCGGGTGGCCCAGGCCGTGCCGGCGCCGCTGGCCGCCGTCGGCCTCGCCGCCGCCGTCACGGCCGCCGCCGACCTGCCGGTGGCCCGGGTCCGGGTCTCCGGCCTGCTCGACGTGGTCCATCTGCCGGGGCGCGGGGCGCTCGGCGCACTGGCCGGCACGGCGGGCCTCGGCACCGTCCTCGCCTTCACCCTGATCGCCTCCGCCGAGACCCTGTTCAGCGCGGCCGCCGTCGACCGGATGCACCACGGCCCGCGCACCGACTACGACCGGGAGCTGACCGCCCAGGGCGTCGGCAACACGCTCTGCGGGCTGCTCGGCGCGCTCCCGATGACGGCGGTGATCGTGCGCAGCGCGGCCAACGTCCAGGCGGGCGCCCGGACCAAGGTCTCGCGCACCCTGCACGGGCTCTGGCTGCTGCTGTTCACCGCGTTCCTGCCCGGCGTGCTCGGCCTCGTCCCGCTGACGGCGCTGGCCGCCGTGCTGGTACACGCGGGTGCCAAGCTCGTCCCGGTCCGCCGGATCGTCGGGCTCTGCCGGGAGCACCGGGGGGAGGCGGTGGTCCTGGGGGTGACGGCGGTGGCGATCATCACCACGGATCTGTTCGAGGGGGTGCTGATCGGGATCGGCCTGGCGGTGGTCAAGTCGGCCTGGCAGACCTCCCACCTGCAGATCGGCGTCGAGGACCTGCCCGGGGGGCCCGGGGAGGAACCGGGGGAGCGCCCGTTGCGGGTGCGGCTGAGCGGCAATGCCACCTTCCTGCGGCTGCCCCGGCTGCTGGACACGCTGGAGAAGCTGCCGGCGGACCGCCCGGTCGAACTCGACTGGTCGGGGCTGCGCCATCTCGACCACGCCTGTGCGGTGGCGCTCGCCGCCTGGGCCGCGCAGCACCGGGCGCGCAGCTCCGCGCCGCTGGCGGTGGAGCCGCCGTTGCCCACCGTGGTCTGACGGGCGGCGACGGAGCCGAGCCGGCCGCCCTTCGGAAGATCCGTCGGGCGGCCGGGGCGGTTGGGCGTTCGTCGGTCCGGTTCGGTTCCGCCCGGTTCGGTTTCGACCGGGCGGGTTTCAGCCTGGCCGGCCGGTCAGCCGGTCAGCCGGTCAGCCGGTCAGCCGGTCGGCGTCGGCTGCGAGCCGTGCCGGGTGCGATCGGTCCCTTCCCCGGCTCGGGCTCCCCGGCCGCCGACCCGTCGGGGCAGCAGGCGGTCCAGCGCGAACGGACCCGGGCCGAGCACGGCGATCGCGAGGAACGCCCAGCAGAACATCACCGAGGCCTCGCCGCCGTTCTGGATCGGGAGCAGGGCGTGCTCCTGGTGGACGGTGAAGTAGGCGTAGGCCATGGAGCCGGAGCAGAGCAGCGCGGCGGCCCTGGTGCCGAGACCGGCCAGGACCAGTCCGCCACCGACGAGTTGGATCAGCGCGGCCCACCAGCCGGGCCACTGGCCGGCCGGGACGGAGCCGCCGCCCTTGACACCGCCGAGCACGCCGAACAGCGAGGCGGCTCCGTGGCAGGCGAAGAGCAGTCCGACGACGATCCGGAAGGCCGTCAGAACGAGGGGTCGGGCGGTGTCCACCGCGTGTCGGGGGTGTACTGACATGGGGAAGCGCCTCCTGTGGGGGGAGGAGGAATGGTGGAGCAAAGCTAGCGGTGGTCTAGTCCATTTGACAATGTGTCGTCAATTAACTGTTGCTTATGCCGGGTTGTCGCGAGCCCGGGGCGGATCGGGGTCCGAAGCGGTGCGCCGGGGCGCGCCGGTGGGTGCCGGGGAGCGTCGGATCGCGCGGGGCGCGAAGAGCGGTGAGTGGCTGCGGCCTTTCTTGACCGATCGATCTAGATAGGGATAGCGTTCAGGCATGGCGCGTACCAAGGAATTCGACCCCGACGCGGTGCTCCAGTCGGCTCTTGAGCTGTTCTGGCGGCGCGGCTACGAGGCCACCTCGATGGCCGACCTGGTCGAGGAGCTCGGGATCGCCCGTGCCAGCATCTACGCCACCTTCGGCAGCAAGTGCGAGCTCTATCTGCGCGCGCTGGAGCGCTACGGCGAGCAGAACGAGCCGGTGCTGCTGGCCGAGCTGTCCCAGCCCGGGCCGGTGCTGCCGGCCGTCCGCGCGCTGGTCCGCCGCTATGCGCGGGAGGCCGCCGAGGACGATCTCAGGCGTGGCTGTTTCGTCACCAACACGGCGGTCGAACTCGCCCCGCACGAACCGGCCGCGGCTCGCCGGGTGGAGGCGAGCCTCGGCCACCTGGAGACGGTGCTCGCTGCCGCCCTGGTTCGCGCGCAGGCGCAGGGGGAGCTGCCCGGCGGCCGTGATCCGCGGGCGCTGGCGCGGATGCTGCTGGTGCTGATGCAGGGCATGCGCGTGATCGGCAAGGTCGGCGACGGCGCGGCCCGGCTGCACGACGCGGCCGAGCTGGCGCTGGCGCTGCTGGACTGAGGGTTTCGCGGTGCCGGCCGGGGTGTGCCCGGTCGGCGTCCCGTCGCCGGTCCTCTTCGTGGACCGGCCATTTTTCTGGCTCAATATTGGACCGAACGATCAATATAGATGGGGTCTGTGCGACCTCCTGGGCGGGCGTCGCCGCCGTTCCCGGATCCGCACCCGCCCCTTCCCCGGGGTTGCCAAGGAGCACTTCTCATGACCACGCGATTCGCCGACCAGTCCGTCCTCGTCACCGGTGGCGGCAGCGGAATCGGCCGCGCCATCGCCCTCGCCTTCGCCCGGGAGGGCGCCCGGGTCGCCGTCGCGGGCCGCACCGGGAGCTCGCTCGCCGAGACGGTCGGCCTGGTCGAGCGGGAGGGCGGCAAGGCCGTCGCCCTGGTCGCCGATGTGACGAACAGTCAGGACGCCGCCCGTCTGGTCCGGGAGACCGTCGAGCACTTCGGCGGTCTGGACGTCGCCGTCAACAACGCTGGGATCCTCGGTACCCCCGCACCCGTCGCGGACCTGGAGGAGGACGAATGGCGGCGCGTCCTGGACACCAACCTGACCGGCACCTGGCTCGCCATGAAGTACGAGATAGCCCACATGCGGGCCAACGGTGGCGGCGCCATCGTCAACATCGCCTCCAACCTCGGCGTTCACCTGCGGCTGCCCGGCCTCGGTGCCTACGCCGTCTCCAAGGCGGCCATCGGCACCCTCACCCGCAGCGCGGCCCGTGACCACATCGGCGACGGCGTGCGGATCAACTCGGTCAGCCCCGGCCCGGTCGAGACCGCCATGTCCACCCGCCCCGGCGAGGGCACCGCCGAGAAGGCCGACCGGATGAAGGTCCAGGTCCCCGTCGGCCGCTCCGGCGCCGTCGAGGAGATCGCCGCCGCCGTCCTCCATCTCGCCTCCCCCGAGGCGGGCTTCACCGTCGGCGCCGACCTCGTCCTGGACGGCGGCATCACGGCCTGAGCCCTGAGCCCTGAGTCCTGAGCCCCGGCCCCGAACGGCCCCGGACGGTCGAGTGGCGGCATCCGCCGCCGTCCGGCCGTCCGGCCGTGCTCTACGCGGACAGCGCCTGCCCGTCGTCGGTGAGGGCACAGGCGGCGGCGAGTTCGTCGAGGGAGAGGTCGAGGGCGAAGGCCAGGGCGGCGATGGTGAAGAAGGCGGGAGTGGGGGCGCGGCCCGTCTCGATCTTGCGCAGGGTCTCCGCGGAGACGCCGGCGGCCGCCGCGACCTCGACCATGCTGCGCTCGCCGCGCGCCTCGCGCAGCAGCGCGCCGAAGCGCTCGCCGCGCTCGCGCTCCCAGGGTGTCAGTGGAGTCCTCACCATGGTTTCGATAGTAGGGGGTGCGGCGGGGGAGACGGAGCGAGGTGCTGGCGGGCCGGAGTGGGGAGGGCCGGGGAGCGTGATACAAATACCGGTATAAGAATTGGGTTGATGAGGGGAGTCGAAACCATGGTGGAGCTCAAGTCGGATCCGGCGCTCGCCGCGATGCGCGAGGCCGGGCGGGTGGTGGCCGACGCCCTGGCCGCCGTGGAGGGCGCGGCGGCGGTGGGCGTCAGCCTGCTGGAGCTGGACGAGGTGGCGCGCGGGGTGCTGCGCGACGCCGGGGCGACCTCGCCCTTCCTCGGGTACCGGCCGTCGTTCGCGCCGGTGCCGTTCCCCGCGGTGATCTGCGCCTCCGTCAACGACGCCGTGGTGCACGGAATCCCGGACGGCTACCGGTTGCGCGACGGCGACCTGGTCAGCATCGACTGCGGCGCGGTGCTGGACGGCTGGGCGGGCGACGCCGCCGTCAGCTTCAGCGTCGGCCTCCCGAGGCCGGGCGACCGGGAGCTGATCGACGCCACCCGGCGGGCACTGGAGGCCGGGATCGCCGCGGCCGTCGTCGGCAACCGGACCGGCGACATCGCGCACGCGATCGCCGGCGTCGCGCGCGGTGCCCGTTACGGCCTGCCGGAGGGCTTCGGCGGCCACGGGATCGGGCGGCGGATGCACGAGGACCCGCACGTGCCCAACGAGGGCCGCCCGGGCCGGGGTTACCCGCTCAGGCCCGGGCTGGTGCTCGCCATCGAGCCGATGCTCACGGCCGGCGGCCGGGACGACTACTGCACCGACCCGGACGGCTGGACGCTGCGCACCACCGACGGCAGCCGGGCCGCGCACATCGAGCACACCGTGGCGATCACCGAGGACGGCCCGCGCGTCCTGACCCTGCCGTAGGGCCGCCCCGGCGCCGGGAGCCCCGGTGCCGAGCGGCCGCAGCCGACGCCGTCACACCAGCAGCCGCAGCCGGGACGCGGCGACGCCCACCCGGATGCTCTGGCCCCAGGTCAGCTCCAGCGCGTCCGCCTCGATGCCGTCCCCGAAGGCGACCAGCCGCTCGGACTCGACCGTCAGCACCAGCTCCCGGCCGCCGTCGAGCACCCCGTGCACCCGGCTGGTGCCGGTCGCGGGGGAGGGCCACGCCTCGCGGACGAACCAGGCGAGCGCCGGCGCGACCGCCTCCGGCAGCTGGACCGGGCCGCCGCGCTCCAGCCAGGCCGAGCGGCACCAGCCGGTGGCGCCGGTCCCGGTGCCGACCAACACGCCCGACGAGGCCTGCGGCTCCGCCTCGCCGCCGCTCACCGCCAGGCGGTAGCGCGCCGTCTGGTGGCCCGGCTGCCCGAGGTACACCTCGTTCAGGGCCAGCAGCCGCTGGGTGTCGTCCGCGACCGCCTCGACCATGGTGCGCTCCTCCAGGTGCCGGGCGCCGGTGCGGCTGACGGCGGCCGGGAGCAGGGCGGAGAGCGCGGAGGCGCGGTGCCGGACCAGCACGCCGGGGTTGCGGCCGGGGTCGCCGTCCACCCCGATCACCGGCTGCCCGTCCAGGTACTTGGCGACGTTGGCGACCAGTCCGTCCTGGCCGACCACGACCACCACGTCCTCCGGCTCGAACAGGAAGCGCGGCAGGTCGGTCCGCTCCACCCGGGTGCGCCGCCAGTCCAGCGGCACGGCGGCCGCGGCCCTGCCCAGCGCCTCGGTCTGCCGGCGGTGGCGCTGTTCCACCTCCTCGGCGGACCGGCCCCGGGAGGAGAGGAAGAACGCGGCCTGGCCGGGCGTGCCGTGGTGGGCGAGCAGTTCGTCGTACTCGGTGCGGCGGTGCACCAGGACCGCCCTCGGTGCGAGGCTCACCGTCCGGCCCCGCCGCCGTTGCCCCCGCTGGGACCGCCGCCCTGGGCGCCCGCCGGTGCGCCGAGCCTGGCCAGCAGCCCGGTGAGCACGTCCGGGGTGAGGGTGACGCTGTCGATCCGGGGCAGGTGCTCCGCCAGCCGCATCAGGGCGAGCGCCCGCAGGACGCCCGGGTCGGCCTGCTGGTGGGCGGTCAGCCAGGCCGCCTCGGCGGCGGCGCGGGCGTCGCCGAGGGCGCGGGCGGCGTCGGCCTCGGCGGTGGCGAGCCGGGTGCGGCGCTCGGCCTCGGCCTCGGTGCGGACCTTGTCGGCGACCGCCTCCTCCTCCGCCTGGAGCCGGCTGTTGGCGCCCTGCTGGGCGAGCAACTGTTCCTCCCGGCGGGCCAGTTCGATCCGGTTGGCGAGTTCGTTCTCGGCGATGCCGCGCTCGTGCTCCACGGCGACGGCCCGCCGCTCGAAGGTGGCCCGGTCGGCCTCCTGCTGGACCAGTTCGCGGGCGGGGGTGCGCAGCGCGCGCTCCACCTCCGGCTCGGGGCGCAGCGCGACCACCCGGACGGCGATCACGGAGAGCCCGGTCTCGGTGATCCGGGGCTCGGCGGCGAGCCCGGCGGCCATCCGCTCGCGGACCGCGCTGACACCGTCGACCAGCGCGGTGGCGAGCGGGGTGCGGGCGAGCAGGCCGAGGGCGTGCTGCTGGGCGGTCTCGGTGAGCAGGGTGGCGAGCTGGTCGAGCGGGGCGGCGCGCCAGGCGCCGGTGTCCGGGTCGATGCCGAAGTCCACGCGGGTGGCCGCGGTGGCCGGTTCGGTGATCCGGTAGGTGAGCGTGGCCTGGACGGTGACGTCCTGGAAGTCGGAGGTGCGGGCGTGGAAGAGCATGGCGAGTTCGCGGTCGTCCACCGGCACCTCGGAGAGGGCGGCGGTGAGCGGGCGGAACCAGAAGGCCAGCCCGGTGCCCTCGTGGGCGATCTCCCCTCGGTTCAGGTGGCGGATGTGGGCGGTGGGGACGGCGCGCAGATGGCGCAGTCCGAAGCGCTTGCTGATGTCGGCCATGAGTTACTCCCTCTTTTCGTCACTAGGACGATATTGCGGAGTCCGCAATCTCGTCAAGGTGACGAAAAGGGGTGGGCGGAGCCCGAGCCCCCCGGCGCGGGCCCTCGTGGGAGGATCGCCGGGTGCTGAGGATGCGAACGGACACGGCGCGGGAGCGGTACCGGGGGGCGGTGCGCGCCTCGGCGGTGCTGCTCGCGGCCGCCTGCGCGGTCGGGGCGGGTGGCGGGCCCGCCCGCGCGGCCGACGGCGCCGGCGAGCTGTTCACCCTCACCGACCCGCGCATCACCGAGTCCAGCGGCCTCGCCGCCAGCCAGGCCCACCCGGGCGTCTACTGGACGCACAACGACAGCGACGACGGCCCCTACGTCTACGCCGTCGACAGCGAGGGCCGCACCGTCGCCACCGTCACCCTGCGCGGCGTCAAGCCGCGCGACGTCGAGGCGATCTCGCTCGGCCCCGACGGACGGCTCTACCTCGGCGACATCGGGGACAACCTCGGCGGCACCTGGCCCGAGGTCTGGATCTACGCCTTCGCCGAACCCGCCGAGCTGCGCGACCAGACCGTGGACGCCGTCCGCTACCGGGTGCGCTACGAGGACGGGCCGCGCGACGCCGAGGCACTGATGGTCCACCCGGTGACCGGCCGGGCCTACGTCGCCAGCAAGAAGCAGGGCGGCGGCGGCCTCTACCAGGGCCCCGAGAAGCTGTCGGCCACCGGCGTCAACACCTTCCGCCGGATCGGCGACGCCCCCTGGACCACGGACGGCGCCTTCTCGCCGGACGGCACCCGGCTCGTCCTGCGCGGCTACTTCTCCGCCACCCTCTACCGCTGGCAGGACGGCGCACCCGGTCAGCCCACGCCGCTCAGCGCGCCGTTGCAGCGCCAGGGCGAGTCGGTCACCTTCACCGCGGACGGCCGGGCGCTGCTCTACGGCAGCGAGGGAAAGGGCAGTCCGGTCTGGCGCTCACCGCTCGGCGACGGCCAACTCCCGGACACCGTGCAGCCGGTACCGTCCACCTCGCCGTCCTCGCCCCCTGCGACCGCACCCGCCCCGCCGCCCTCCGGGGCGCCCGCCGCCGCCTCCGCCGGCGACTCGTCCGGCGGGCCGTCGAACGGCGCCCTCGGCCTGCTGGTGGTGATCGCCGCCGTGGCCGCCGCGGCCGGCCTGCGCAGGAAACGCCGCTCCGGCTGAGGCGGTGTCGGGGCAGGGAACTCCCCACCCCGCACAGGCCGGTTGACCGGATGGGGCGGGCGGCCCGCCGGCATCATGCCCTGTGCCTTCCGGCCGTACGCGCCCGCCGAGCCGCCGGTGCGGGGCACCGACCGGGGCCCGTCCACCATCCTGCTCGCCCGGAACCTGCGGGATCCGGCCACGCCCTACCAGGGCGCCCTCCGCCTCCGCGAGGCGTTCGGCACGCGGGCCCGGATGGTGGTCGTCGGCTCGGGCGGCCACGATGCCCACGTCGCCAACGGGAGCGCCTGCGGGGGCGCGGTGGTGACGGACTTCCTGGTCACCGGCCACCGCACCGCCGGGGACACCCGCCCGGCCGTCCGGCCGGGGCCCGGACCGGCCCGCCGTCCGTGCCCCGGGTCTTCGTCCGCCCCGCGTCACCGCGGCCGGCGCGGGGCCGGGCAGGGCGGTCGCCGCCGGAGCCGAACCGCCCGCGGTGGGACGGGCCGTGGGCGAACGGCCCGCTCGGCGCGGGGCCTCCCCGGCGGGCCTGCGCCGAGCGATCCGAACGTGGCGAATCTGTCGCAGATTTGTAACCTGGCTTGGCGAACACCCGCCCCACGCACGGTTTTCGTGGACGTAGTGTTCCAGCTATGCCACCGAAGAGCCGCATACCTTCCCCGGACCCGGGCGACACGTGGGTGCCGCGACCCCGGCGCCGCGCCACCCCGCTCGCCCTGGCCGGCCACGCGGCGAAGTTCCTCGGCTACAGCACGCTGGGCGGCGTCCTGCTGGCGGGTCTGGTGCTGCCCGCGGCGGGGGCGCTCGGCCTCGGTGCGAAGAGCGGTGTCGAGAGCTTCGAGAACATTCCGGACGACTTCAAGGCCCCGCCGCTCACCCAGGCCACCCAGATCTTCGACGCCAAGGGCGGCCTGATCGCCAAGGTCTTCGAGCGTGACCGCACGGTGATCACCGCCGACCGGATGTCCCCCCTGATACGCCAGGCCCAGGTGGACATCGAGGACGCCCGCTTCTACGAGCACGGCGCGGTCGACCTCAAGGGTGTCCTCCGGGCCATCACCAAGAACGCGGAGAGCGGCGCCACCGTGCAGGGCGCCTCGACCCTGACCCAGCAGTACGTGAAGAACGTCAACGTCGAGAAGGCCGGCGACGACCAGGCCGCCGTCCTGGAGGCGCAGCGCAAGACGCTGGGCCGCAAGATCCAGGAGCTCAAGTACGCCATCAAGCTGGAAGAGGACCTGACGAAGGATCAGATCCTCACCAACTACCTGAACATCACCTTCTACGGGCACCAGGCGTACGGCATCCAGGCGGCCTCCCAGCGGTACTTCAGCAAGGACGCCATCGACCTGACGCTCCCCGAGGCGGCCACGCTCGCGGGCCTGGTGCAGAACCCCTCCCAGTACGACCCGAAGCTGCACCCGGTGGCCGCGCAGAAGCGCCGGGACACCGTCATCGACAAGATGGTGGAGAACAAGCACATCACCGCCGAGCAGGCGCGGGAGGCCAAGGCCGCCCCGCTCGGCCTCCGCTACAAGGACCCGCAGAGCGGCTGCATCATGGCCAACGCGGGCATGGGCTTCTTCTGCGACTACGTCCGGCACGTGGTCAGGCAGGACCCGGTGTTCGGCAAGACCGCCGCCGAGCGCAAGAAGCTGTGGGACCAGGGCGGGCTGAACATCTACACCACCCTGGACCCGGACAAGCAGGCCGCCGCCCAGAACGCGGTGACCAAGCGGGTCTACGTCACCGACCCGGTCTCGGCGGCCGTGACCATGGTCGAGCCGGGCAGCGGCAAGATCCTGGCGATGGCCCAGACCCGCCCCTACGGGCTGGACCCGAACAAGAACGAGACCGTCGTCAACTACAACGTGGACGCGGCGATGGGCGGCGGCAACGGCTTCCAGCCCGGCTCCAACTTCAAGCCGATCGTGGCCGCCGCCGCCCTGGAGGCCGGGCTGCCGGCCACCCAGTCGTACCCGTCGCCGAACCGGATGGACTGGCCGACGATCAAGACCTGCGACGGCACCTGGAAGAACCTGGAGAAGGGCAAGAAGGGCGGCTCGATCCCCAACGAGTCCTCCAGTGAGGAGGGTCCGTACGACCTGAAGCAGGCGATGGCCCTCTCGGTGAACACCTACTTCGTGCAGATGGAGCAGGAGATCGGCCTCTGCGCGGTCAAGCAGATGGCCAACAAGCTGGGTGTCGCGGGCAAGGCGAGCGGTGATCCGCTCCAGGAGCTGCCCGCGCTGGGCCTCGGCACCCAGGAGGTGAGCCCGCTGGTGATGGCGAACGTCTACGCCACCTTCGCCGCCGGGGGCACCCACTGCGCGCCGCTGGCGATCAGCGGGATCACCACGATGGACGGCAAGGACGTGCCGGTGAGCCCCGCCAAGTGCGAGCGGGTGATGTCCGAGAACACCGCGGACGTCATCAACACCGTCCTGCTCGGGGTGACCGAGAAGGGCGGCACCGCGCGCGACCTCGGCCTGGACGACGGCCGGCAGATCGCGGGCAAGACCGGCACCACCGACGAGAAGAAGTCGGCCTGGTTCAGCGGCTACACCGCCAACCTGGCCGCCTCGGTCTGGCTCGGCGGCCCGTCCAAGGGCGTGCCGATGAAGAACATCCGGATCGGCGGCAGGTACTACCCGGAGATCTTCGGCTCCACCGGCCCGGGCCCGATCTGGCAGCTGGCCATGAACCAGGCGCTGAGGAACATGCCGGAGGAGACCTTCGACACCGTCTACATCCCGGACCCGCCGCCCAAGCGCGACCCGTCCACGAGCCCGACCGGCTCCGGCACCAACGCGCCCGGCAGCGGCCAGCCGTCGTCCGGGGGCGGTAGCGCGGGATCAGGCCGGCCGCACACCACGCGCCCGAGCCAGCCGCCCGCCGACGACCAGTGACACCGCCGTGCCCCGGACCGCGTCGAACGGTCCGGGGCACGGGCGTGTCACCGTGCGGGCGGGGTCAGTTGACGCCCTTGGCGGCCCAGAAGTCCTGCCGGGCCAGCACGGTGGTGTCGGTCTGGTCGGTGAAGAAGCCGTCCACGCCCAGCTCGTACAGGTACCGGGCCCAGCCGATCGCGTCCCCGTACGCGTTGGGGTCGGTGCCGCGCCGGTAGTCCACCGGCAGGAAGCTGTTCTCGTTGCGCACCGTGTACGGGTGCAGCAGCAGGTCGGCCGCGTGCGCGTCGCGGACCAGGGTGGTCGGCGGCAGCAGCTTCCCGGCCGCGTCCACCGGGGCGATCAGCTGGGTGGTCGGGCCGATGCCGTGCGCGAAGGAGGCGATCCAGCGCAGGCCCGCCGGGGTGACCAGATCGGCCACCGTGCGCTTGTCGCCGGAGAGCACGAAGTCGTACGGCTGGCTGGTCAGGCCACTCAGCAGCTGGATCCGCGGGTTGTCGACCAGCTTGGCCAGCCGCTGCAGGCTGCTCGGTTCGAAGGACTGCAGGATCGCCCGCCCGCGCTTGCCGGCCAGGCCCGCCCGGCGCAGCTCGTCCGCCAGCCGCTCCTCCAGCGGCAGGCCGATCGAGCGGAAGTAGCTCGGGTGCTTGGTCTCCGGGTAGAGCCAGACCTCGCGGCCGAGCTCGCGCGAGCGCTTGCGGGCGAAGTCGGCCAGCTCGCGGAAGGTGAGGATCTGCCACCGGCCGTCGTACAGGGTGTTGCGCTGGCGCTGCTGCGGCAGGCGCTCCTTGGCACGCAGGGTGCGCAGCTCGGCGAGCGTGAAGTCCTCGGTGAACCAGCCGGTGAGCGGCTGGCCGTCGATGTTCTTGGTCGCCTTGCGGCTCGCGAACTCGGGGTGGTCGGCGACGTCGGTGGTCTCCGCGATGTTGTTCTCGTGCCGGACGACCAGGTGGCCGTCCCTGGTCGGGACGAGGTCCGGCTCGATGACGTCCGCGCCGAGCTCCAGGGCCAGCTCGTACGAGCCCAGGGTCTCCTCGGGCCGGTAGCCGGGGGCGCCCCGGTGGCCGATGATCAGCGGGTGCGGCAGCCGGTCCAGGCCGGTGCCGGTGCGCACCGGCGTGCGGGTGCCGGTGGGGCGGGCGGCGGCGGCACCGCGCTCGTCGGAGGCGTCGGGCTGGTCGTCGGCCGGGGCCGCGAGCGCCTCACCGGCGCCGGCGGCGGCGAAGGCGGTGCCGAGACCGACCACGCCGGTCGCGCGCAGGAACCGGCGCCGTGAGGAGGCGGCCCCCGCCTCGCCGCCCGCGTCCTGGGCGTCGTGAGCCGGGCTGCTGCCGTCGAGCGGACGGTACGTCATGGATGCTCCTTGCTCGCACTGTTGTCATGGCGGTGCTGGTCGTCGCCCGCAGACTAGGAGCAGCGGCGCCCCGCCGGGTGGCCGTCGGGCGAACTGCGGGCGAATCTCCGCCCGCGCGCCGGGCGGTGTGGGTACCCGTACTCAGGTGCCCGGCCGCCGTCGGGCGGACGACGGCCCGGGTGCGCCGGGCGGCTACCGCGCCTCCACCGGCTCGCCGGTGTCCGGATCCACGTTGAAGACGCGGCGGTGCGTGTCGGTGACCACGGTGACCTGGTCGGGGCCGGTCCAGGTGGCCGCCAGGAAGGCGCCCTCGCCGGGGAACCTCCCGTCGACGGTGCCGAGCGACCAGCGCCGTCCGGACCAGCCGGAGCCGGTCTCCAGCAGGATCTGCCAGCTGTTGGCCTCGGTCTCCGAGCCGTACGAGCGGTGCACCACGACCAGCGTCCGCTCCGGCCGGGTCGGGGCGTCCTGACGGCTGCGCGTCTCGTCCGCCGCGGACACGTGGACGGCGAGCACCCCGATCAGGAAGAGCACACCGGCGGTCACCGCGACGGCCCGGACCGCGGTCCGGGCGGCCGTGCGGCGCCCGCCGAGCCAGGCGGCGGTGATCAGCGCGGCGAGCGCCGAGCCGAGCAGCGGCTCGGGCCGGTTCAGCAGGTCCGCCACCAGCATCCGGCCGCCGGAACGGCTCTCCCACTGGCCCTCGGTGTAGAGGACCACGGACAGCAGCCCGGCGACGGTCAGCAGCCGCCGCACCGCCCCGCGATGCGCTGTCGGCATCGTCGTACCCCCCTGCCTCCTGGCGTGGATGTCTCAGAGCTCCAGGAGCAGCTTCCGCCCCGCCGGCCAGTCGCCCAGGCCGGATTCGGCGTTGAGGTGACCGTACGCGCCGGGCTCGACGTACCGGGCGCCCCACGCCCGGGCGAACGCCCGGGCGCGGTCCGGGGCGACCCAGGGGTCGTCGGTGCTGGACACCACCACCGACGGGAACGGGAACGGCCGCAGGGCCACCGGGCGGAAACCCGTCAGCTCCTGGACGTCCGCGTGGTCGACGTCGGCGGGCGCGACCAGCAGCGCGCCCCGGACGGCGGCGGTCCGGCCGGCCGGAGCGGCGGCGACCCAGCGGGCCACCGTCACACAGCCCAGACTGTGGGCCACCAGGACCACCGGACCGTCGGCGGCCGCGTCCACGACCGCCGCGTCCAGCCGGGCCACCCAGGACTCCGGATCCGGGTGGTCCCAGTCCTCCTGCCGGACCCGCCGGAACGCCGCCGGCTCCGCGGCCTCCCAGCGGCTCTGCCAGTGCTCGGGCCCCGAGTTCTGGTAGCCGGGCAGGACGAGGTAGGTGGTGCGGTCCGACATCGGAACGGAGTCCCTCCGGGAGAGCGGGCGCGGGCAGCAGGAGTCTAGGGGGCGCCCAGCCCCGGAGCCCCGCCCGGTCCGAGGGGGGCGCGCGCGACCGCTCACGCGCTGTTCTGCACCCGGTGCGCCCTGTTGCGCCGGAGACGCCCGGTGCGGGAGGTTGTTCCAGGCCCTGCCGGACACCACCGGCCCGGGCCCGCACCATGTCTGACGGTCGATCATATGGAGGGATGTCCGCGATGGCATCGAAGATCCTGCTCGTCACCGGTGATGCCGCGGAGTCGCTGGAGGTGTTCTACCCCTACCAGCGGCTGCGCGAGGAGGGCTACCAGGTCGACATCGCGGCGCCGACCAGGAAGCGGCTCCAGTTCGTCGTCCACGACTTCGTCGACGGTTTCGACACCTACACCGAGAAGCCCGGCTACACCTGGCCGGCCGATCTCGCCCTCGCCGACGTGGACCCGGCCGACTACGTCGCGCTGGTCGTCCCCGGCGGCCGCGCCCCCGAGTACCTGCGCAACAACGCCGACGTGAAGCGGATCGTCCGGCACTTCTTCGAGGCCGACAAGCCCGTCGCGCAGATCTGCCACGGCCCGCTGATCACCGCCGCCGCCGGGGTGCTCACCGGCCGCCGCAGCGCCGCCTACCCGGCGCTGGAGCCCGATGTGGCCGCCGCCGGCGCCGAGTACGTGGACGGCGAGGCGGTCGTGGACGGAGTGGTCGTCTCGGCCCGCGCCTGGCCCGACCACCCGGCGTGGATCCGGGCGTTCGTCGAGGTGCTGCGGGTCAAGGCGCCGCTCGCCTGACCTCGGCCGCCGGACGTGCCCCCGAGGGGGTGTCAGGGTCGGTGCCCGACCTGAGGCGTAGCGACTCGGCCGGAGAAGATGGGACCTGGGTCGGATGCGCACCAGGCCCTGGGGCTGACGACCGGGGTGCGGGCCGGCTGTCAGAGTGTCAGCTGTCGTGACCGGGGCGGGTGTTGTGCGGATCCGCCCGTTCGAACGCGGGAGGCTGGCATGGCAGGGGCACTGAACAGCGGGGCGAACGACCGGGTGGACCGGGCGGACGGCGTGGACGTCGCCGGGCGGGGGCGGCAGCGACGACGGAGCGCGCTGGCCGCCCGGGCGGCGGTCGTCGTGATCGCGGGCGCGGGTCTGCTGGGCACCCTCGCCCCGGCCGCCGGCGCGCAGGGCACCTCGCCCTACCGGCCGGCGGCCCCCGGTACCGGTCCGGCCGCCGCCGGGCCCGCGCTGCGCGTGGACCGGTCGGCGCTCGACGACGCCGTGCGCGGCATGGTGAAGGCGGGCGGCGCCTCGGCCACGCTCGCGGCGGTGCGCGAGGACTACCGCATCACGTGGCAGCGCGCGGCCGGCACCGCCGACCTCGCCACCGGCGCGCCCGCCACCGCCGACGGCCGGTTCCGGATCGGCAGCGTGACCAAGACCTTCGTCTCGACGGTGATCCTCCAACTCGCCGCCGAGCACCGGATCCGGCTGGACGACTCCGTCGAGACGATCCTGCCCGGCGCGGTGCCGAACGGCTCGGGGATCACCGTCCGCCAGCTGCTCAACCACACCAGCGGCCTCTTCAACTACACCGAGGACGCCTCCTTCGACCTCTCGGACCCCGCCAGGCTCCAGGCGTGGCTCAGCGGCGGCCGCTACACGTCGTACCAGCCGCAGCAGCTCGTCGACCTCGCCAACACCCACCCGCCGTACTTCGCCCCCGGCCAGGGCTGGCACTACTCCAACACCAACTACATCCTGGCCGGGATGATGATCGAGCGGGTCACCGGCCGGAGCTGGGCCGACGAGGTCGAGCGCCGGATCATCCAGCCCCTCGGCCTGACCGGCACCTCGATGCCGATCAACTCGCCCGTCATTCCCGGCCCGCACGCCAACGGCTACTACCAGGTCGCCGGCGGCCCGGAGGACGTCACCTCGCTCGACCCGTCCATGGCCGGCTCGGCCGGGGCCGGTATCTCCACCACCGCCGACCTCACCACGTTCATCTCCGCCCTGCTCGGCGGGCGGCTGCTCGGCCCGGCCGAACTCCGCGAGATGAAGCGGACCAGCGCCTACGGCGAGGGCACCACCTACGGCCTGGGCCTCCAGCGGAAGGACGGCCCCTGTGGCGAGTACTGGGGCCACGGCGGAGGCATCCCCGGCTACAGCACCATGATGCTCGGCGAGGTCCACGGACAGCGCCAGTTCGCCGCCTCCATCAACCCCTATGACGTCTCCAACGGGCCCGCCGCCAACGCCGCCTTCGACAACCTGGTCGCCACCGGGATGTGCGGCGGCCGCCCGCCGGCCGCGGCGGCAGCCGCCCCGTCGGCGGCCGGGCTCCCGGAGAGCGCCGGGCGGATCGGCTGACCGGCCCGGCCCGCCGGGTAGCGGTCCGGGCGTCCGGAGCCGCTCAGCCGGGCAGCCCCGCCCCGGTGCACGGCTCGCCGTCCGGCACCGGGGCACGCCCGCCCGGCACCGGGGAAGCCGCGGGAAGCTCCGTCGCCCCCGGCACCGGCCGGTGCCGGGGGCGACGGTCGGCGGCCCAGGCGATCACCGCGATCACCGCTCCCGAGGCGGCCAGCCCGGCGCCGACCAGCGTGGGCGAGGTCCAGCCGAGCCCGGCGTCCAGGGCAAGGCCGCCGAAGTACGCCCCCTGGGCGTTGGCCAGGTTGAACGCGCCCTGCACGGTCGCCGAGGCCAGGGTCGGCGCGCTGCGCGCCTTCTGCATCACCAGGGTCTGCACGGCGGGCACGATCGCGAAGCCGAACATCCCCACCAGCACCACCGTGACGGCGGCCGACCACTCGGTGCGGGCGGTCACCGCGAACAGGGCGAGGGTCGCGGCGAGCAGCAGGAAGGCGACGCAGACGGTCGGGCGCAGCGCCCGGTCGGCCGCGAAGCCGCCCAGCACGTTGCCGATCGTCATCCCGACGCCGAACAGCGCCAGCACCAGGGTCACCGACCCGGTGGCGTATCCGGAGACCTCGGTGAGCAGCGGCGCGATGTAGCTGTAGCAGGCGAAGAAGCCGCCGCAGCCGAACACCACGGTGGCCAGCGCCAGCCATAGCTGCCCGTCGCGGAACGTGCGCAGCTCGTGCCGCAGCCCGGACTGCGCGGGGGAGGGCAGTTGGGGTACCAGACGGGCGATGGCGAGCGTTCCGGCGGCCCCGATCACGACCACCACCAGCATGGTCGCCCGCCAGCCGAGGTGCTGGCCGAGCAGGGTGGCGACCGGCACGCCGACGATGTTGGCGACGGTCAGACCGGAGAACATCACGGCGACCGCCCTGGCCCGTCGCTGCGGGGCGACCAGCTCGGCGGCGGCCACCGCCCCGGCGCCGAAGAACGCGCCGTGCGGCAGCCCGGTGACCAGCCGCGCCGCGGCCAGCGACCAGAAGTCGGGGGCGAGCGCGCAGAGCAGGTTGCCGGTCGCGAACAGGCCGGCCAGGGCGACCAGGACCGCCTTGCGCGGCCGCCCGGCCGCGAGGGCGGTGAGCAGCGGGGCGCCGATCACCACTCCGATGGCGTACGCGGAGATCAGCCAGCCGGCCTGCGGGATGGAGACGTCGAGGCTGTCGGCCACCTGGGGGAGCAGCCCCATGGCGGCGAATTCGGTGGTGCCGATGGCGAACGCGGTGACGGCCAGGGCAACCAGCGCGAGTGGCAAGGGGGTACTCCGGAGTGACGCCCGCACGCGGGGGCGGCGGGAGGAAGGGGCCGCGCGAGGACAGCACGGGACAGGGCGGGGGTGACGGGTTCGTGCGGAATCCTAGCCGGGCCGGATGGCGCCCCCGTGTGGAGCTCATGGCAAGACGGTGACGCACGGGGGTCGCCAGGCGGGCGCCCAGGCGCGAGACTGGGGTCATGTGCCGCAATATCAAGACACTGCGACCGCCCGTGACGCCCGACGCCGGAACGGAGGACTTCCACGCGGCCGCCCTGCAGTACGTGCGGAAGGTGTCCGGTTTCCGAGCCCCGGCGGCCCACAACCAGGAGGCCTTCGACCGGGCCGTCGAGGCGGTCGCCGAGGCCACCGCCCGGCTGCTCGCCGAGCTCGAGGTACGCGGCGCCCCCGCCCGTGCCGACCACGCCACCGCCGACGCGACCGTCTAGACCGGCGGCGGAACAGGGACCAGGAGGCCGGTGATGAACCCCGCCCATCGTTATGTGCTCACGTTCCCGGGCACCCCCGGCACCCAGGCCCCGCAGGATGTCGTGGTGGTCAGCCGCACGGCGACGGTCGGTCCCGGCGGGCACCCCGTGTACGAGGACGACAGCGGCATCGTCCGGGCCGAGATCAGTGAGGCGGGGGAGGTCCGGATCCTCGCCAGCGGGGGCCACCAGTCCGTGCATCTCCCCGTCCACGCCGAGCCGCTGCCGTAGCCGGCGACCGCCTGCCGCGGGCCGGCCGACCCGGCGGTTGTCGGCCCGCGGAGCCGGGCAGAATCGACACATGACCACAGCGCGCTGGCAGGGCCAGGTCATCGCCGAGAGCGATGACACCACCGTCGTCGAGGGCAACCACTACTTCCCGGCCGATTCGGTCCGCGCGGAGTACCTGAGCCCGTCCGACACCACCACCGTCTGTAGCTGGAAGGGCACCGCGGAGTACTACACGCTAACCGTGGACGGCCGGACCAACCCGGACGCGGCCTGGTACTACGCCGACCCGAAGCCCGAGGCGGAGCACGTCCGGGGCCGGGTGGCCTTCTGGCGCGGGGTGGAGATCACCGAGTAGCGCGTACCGCCGCGCCGCACCGGGTACCGGCAGAGCATGGCACTCTTCAGGAAACCGGGGCTCAGGAAACCGGGGCGCCGCGGGCCTGCCGAGCCCACCCCGGAACACGTCGCCGACGAGCTGGCCGGACTGGTCGAGGAACTGGAGCGGCCCACCCCCGGGGCGCCCGCGGGCGCCCCGGCCCGGCGGGTCACCGGGGACCGGGCCGAGCGCGCCCGGCGCCGGGGCGCGGCTCTGGTCGCCTCCGTCGCCCGGCTGCTCGGCAGCGGCGGCCGGGTCGCCGCCAAGGGCGCCGCGTACGGCGGCCGGGCCCTCGCCGACCAACTGGTGCAGGCCGCACCGCGAATCCCGGTGCGTGATCTGGCCACCCTGCGGGCCCAGCATCCCGGTGCCGCCGACCCGGACCGGCTGGCCGACCTGCTGATCACCGGCGCCTGCCGCGCCTCGGGCGCGCTCGGCGCCGGGGTCGGCGCGGCGGCGATGCTGCCCGTACCGCCCGCGATGCCGGTGGAGATCGCCGCCGAGACGCTCGCCGTGGCGGCCGTGGAGATCAAGCTGATCGCGGAGCTGCACGAGGTGTACGGCGTCCCGGCCCAGGGGACGGCCACCCAGCGGGCCTTCGCCTACCTCGGGGCCTGGGCCAACCGCCGGGGCGTCGACGGGGCGGCCCTGGTCAGACCGGCCGGGTTCGCCGCGATGGCCCTCGGCTCCGAGGTGCGCCAGCAGGTCCGCAAACGGCTCACCCGCAGCTCGCTGCGCCGCCTGCCCTCGCTGACCCCGCTGCTGGTCGGCGCCGGCATCGGCGCGAACGTGAACCGGCGCGACACCCGCAGGCTCGCCCGTGAGGTGCGCGCGGACCTGCGCTCCCGCGGCCCGGCCGTCCCCGCCTACTGGTCCGCCGCGGCCCCGGCGGTCCCGGGCGAGGCCGAGCCGCAGGACTGACGGAGACCTGACGGAGGCCCGGGCCCGGGACCGGGCGGCCGCAGGGCCTCCACCGCGGCCGTCCGGTGATGCCGGACGGAGCCCCTACGTGCCCGGTGCCTCCGGGGCGCTCGCGCCCCGTCCGGCCTTGACGCCGTTGACCATCGCCTGGTGGACCGCCCGGGCGACGGCCTCGTCCGGGGCCGGCACGGGACTGCCCGCCACCGTGTACCAGTCCAACGCGCCCGTGTACTGCACGGTCAGCCGGGCCTCGCCGTCCGCCCAGGTGGTGTGCAGGGTCAGGTCGCCGGATATCGGGCCCACTTCGGCGGTGGTGACCCCGCCGGGCCCGCTGATGATCGACTGGGTGGTCCAGGTCGCCCAGGATGCCCGCGGATCCCCGGGCGGGTCCGCCTGCTGCCCGCGCTGCGCCTCCGTGCCGTGCTGCTGTTCGCTCATGCGTCGATCCTTCCTCGCCGGTCTGCCGCCGCTGCGGCAGCGACATCGCGGTCGCTGAGGCCGCCCGTACGCCGGGCGGCCTCGTGGCAACTCGTTCGTCGTGGACGGTCAGCTACCCGCCACGGGCTCTTCCATGGGGGCGCCTTCCGCCTGCGAGGTGTCCTGCGCGTGCTGGTTCTGCATCGAGGTGATGCCCTCCTCGGGGTCGGCCGCGCGGATGTCCTCCTCGCGGTCGGCGCTCACCTCGGACCGTGCGCTCATGTCGGTCATCGTGGGCTCCGTCTCCTCGGCCGACCGGGGCGTGCCGCAGGTCGCAGGTCGCGGGACGCCGGGGCGCCCCGCGGCGCCGGGCGGCCGCCGGGCCGGGTTTCTCTGCCCCTCAAGCCTGCCTCCGCAGCCGCCGTACGGCCAACCGGGGCCCGCGCCGGGGCCGATCGGGCCGACCGGCCGCCCGCGCGGTGTCACCAGGTGACCGGTACCGACTCCACTCCGAAGACGACCGCGTCCGTGCGGAAGGACAGCTCGCTCTCGGGTACCGCGAGCCGCAGCCCGGGCAGCCGGCGGAACAGCGTGGCCAGGGCGATCTGCAGCTCGGCCCGGGCCAGTGGCTGGCCCAGGCACTGGTGCACGCCGAAGCCGAAGGCGACGTGGCGGCGGGCGTCCCGGTCCACGTCCAGCTCGTCCGCGGGCAGGTGGCCGGGGGTGGCGAACACCGCGTCGTCCCGGTTGGCGGTGGAGAGCATCGCGATCACCCCGTCGCCGGCCCGGACCAGGGTGCCGTCCAGCTCGACGTCCTCCAGGGCCAGCCGGGGCAGGCCGGTGTGGACGATGCTGAGGTGGCGCAGCAGCTCCTCCACCGCGCCGGGTACCGCCGAGGGGTCGGCCAGCCGGGCGGCCTGTTCGGGGCGGCGGAGCAGGAGAACGGTGGAGAGGGCCGTCATGTTGGCGGTGGTCTCGTGCCCGGCGACCAGCAGCAACAGGCCGGTCGAGGCGATCTCCCGGAGGGAGAGGTCGTCGCGGGCGGCGAGCCGGCTGAGGATGTCCTGGCCGGGGCTGCGGCGCTTCCGGGCGGCCAGGCCGCCGAGGTAGTCCAGCAGCTCGGCCTGGGCCCGGGCGACCTCCGCCTCCTCGGCGGTGGTGCTGATGATCACGCGGCTGAGGGCCTGGAACAGCTCGCGGTCCTCGTACGGGACGCCGAGCAGCAGGCAGATCACCAGCGAGGGCACCGGCAGCGCGAAGCCGGTGACCAGGTCGGCGGGGGAGCCGCTCGCGATCATCCGGTCGATCGCCTCGTCGACGATCTGCTGGATCTCCGGGCGCAGCGCCTCGACCCGCTTGACCAGGAAGTCCCCGGTGACCATGCGGCGCAGCCGGGAGTGCTCGGGGTCGTCGAGGCGGATGAAGCTGGGATCGGCGGCGGCGATCTCGCGCCGGCCGGGGGTGACGAAGGGGAACTCGGGCCGACGGGCGTCCGCGCTGAACCGGCGGTCGGAGAGCACGGTACGGACTTCGCGGTAGCCGGTCACCAGCCAGCAGGAGGAGCCGTCCAGCAGCTCGGCGCGGGTGACGGGGCCCTCGTGCGCGGCCTCGGTGTAGGCGGGCGGCGGGCTGAACGGGCACCCGCCGACGCGCGGGGCGGGCAACAGGCGGGCGGGGGCGGTGGGCGTGCTCGTCAAGGTGGATTCTCCTCGCGTGGCAAGTGACGGAAAGCGGGTGGCGAGTGGACGGTGGCGGCCGGTCGGCGGTGGGCCGCCCGGGTACCCGCGGCGCGCACCCGGTATGGGGCACCGGGCAGGGGCACCGGGCCTCGACGGGGCGTGGGGGACAGGGGGCCCCGCGCCCCACCCGTCGGTCACGACGCCCGGTCGTCCCCGGCGTCTCCCGCCTCTCCCGCGTCCTCGGTGACGGTGATCGCACCGCCCGGGCAGAGCTCCGAGGCGAGTCTCACATCGTCGAACCGCGTTGGTGTCACAAGAGTCTGACGAAATCTCACAATCCCGTCCGGGTCGCCCTGTTCGAAGATCTCCGGCGCGGTCAGAACGCACTGGCCGGAGCTGCAGCAGCGGTCCTGGTCGATGCTCACCTGCATGTACGGACACCTCTCGGTGGTGTGGCACCGGATCATCCGGGCCGGCTGCCCCCGCTATCGGTGTCAACCTAACCGTCGCTCTGTCGCACACGAAGAGTGCGGAGGCGGTATCGCACAGAATGGCCGAATCTGTTCTCGCATCGAACAACCATGACACGGAAGGGATTTGAGTGAACGTCATACCTGGGCGGGTGTCAGAGCCCCTCGGCCGCGGCGATCCGGCGGACGGTGGCGACGGTGTCCGCCTCGTCGGCGCTCTTGTCCGTCCGGTAGCGCAGTACCCGGGCGAACCGGAGGGCCAGCCCGGCGGGGTAGCGTGGGCTGCGCTGGACGCCGTCGAAGGCGATCTCCACGACGAGTTCCGGCCGTACCCTCACGATGTACGCATCTCGTTCGACCTCGCGGGCGAGCAGTTCGCCGGTCTGCCAGGCGAGGATTTCGTCGGTCAGGCCCTTGAAGGTCTTGCCGAGCATCACCCACGGCCCGAGGCCGGGCTCGCCCGCGGCCCGGGCCCCCAGGTGCAGATTGCTGAGGAAGCCGCGCCGCCGGCCGCTGCCCCATTCGGCGGCCAGCACCACGAGGTCCAGGGTGTGCCGGGGCTTCACCTTGATCCAGCCCGCGCCGCGCCGCCCGGCCGCGTAGCCGGCCGCCGGGTCCTTGACCAGGACGCCCTCGTGGCCGAGCGCCAGGGTCTCGCGGAAGAACGCCAGTGCCCGCGCGCGGTCCCCGGTCTCGACGCGCGCCACCCGCAGCCCGGCCGGCGCGGACTCGGCCAGGGCGGACCAGCGTTCCCGCCCCGGACGGTTCACCAGGTCGTCGCCGTCCCGGTGCAGCAGGTCGAAGAAGTAGGCGCTGAGCGGGACTTCGGTGCGCAGCCGGCCCGGGTCCCGGCGGGAGGAGGTCCGCGCGGCGGTCTCCTGGAACGGGCGCGGACGGCCGTCGGGGGCGAGCGCGATCGCCTCGCCGTCCAGCACCGCCGAACGGACGGGCAGGCTGAGCGCGGCCTCCGCCACCTCGGGCACCCGGGCGGTGATGTCCTCCAGACCGCGGGTGAACACCGCGACGTCCTGGCCGTCCCGGTGCACCTGCACCCGGATGCCGTCCAGTTTCCACTCCAGCGCGGCCGGTCCGGTCCGGTCGAGCGCCGAGGCCACGTCCGGTGCGGAGGCGGCCAGCATCGGCCGTACCGGGCGGCCCACCTCCAGCCGGAAGGCGTCCAGGGCCGGCACCCCGCCGGTGAGCGCCGCCTCGGCGACCGCGCGGGCCGAGCCCCGGAACATCAGCGCCCGGCGCACCGCTGCCGCCGGTACTCCGGTGGCCTGCGCCACCGCGTCCGCGACGACGGCGTCCAGCGCGCCCTGGCGCAGTTCGCCGATCAGGACCGCGCGCAGGAACCCCTGCTCGGCCTCGGTGGCCCGCTCGAACAGCCCGGTCAGCAGCCGGCGCCGCTCGGCCTGCGCGCCCGCGCCGTGCACCTCGGCGATCCGCTCCAGGGCCCGTTCGGTTTCCCGGACGCCGAGCGAAGGCCCGGCGGCGGCCGGCGGGAGATCCCGGAGGCTCGCGGGCCCGATGCCGGTGCGCAGCCGGTGCGACTCGCCGGAGAGCAGCGAGACCGCCGCCGGGGCCTCGGCCGGGCCGAGCTCGCGCAGGAGGTCCGCCAGCAGGGCGGTCTTGGCCCGGCGACCGGGCTCGTCCGCCACGGCACGGGAGACCAGGGCCAGGTGTCGGAGCAGCATACGGGGCTCCTCGGGTGCGGGTGCGGGTGTCGGCCGGGAGGTCCAGGATCGGCGACCGGGCCCGGCCCGGGCCGCAGGACACGCTTCGGCGGTCTCGCCGGCGGCGCGATGGACGGTGGGGTGGACGGCGGGTGGACGCACTGCCCGCCCGGGGGCCGTTCGCCGCCGGGCGCGGCCGGAACACGATCGGGGGTTGGTACTGGTGTGCTCTCGTAATCAACTGTCGCCAGTTCCTTGTGGAACCCAGCCGGCTGGTGACCGTGTGTGGTCTCCAGTGGCGTATCGGCTCCAGGTCCCGCCGGTCTCCTTGAGCAGGCGGGTGGTGGTCTTGTCGTGGTAGCCGAGAGCGTCCGCGACGACGGGGGCGGGCATCTCCAGGAGTTGCTGTCGGATGGCGGCTCAGCCGGGGAGTTCTTCGCTGTCCGGCAGAAGTCGTCGGAGTCCATCGACGGTCTGACGTCGGTGGAACGGGTTCTCTGGAACTGAGGGGAGCACGCTGACCGGCATCTTGAGCGTCGCCAGCTCGGTGTCGGTGACGGCTCGCGGGGTCTGCCCGTCCGGCAAGTCACGAATGATCTGGTCGGAGGCACCGAGGTTGGTCAGGCCGATGCGGGTGCGGGAGTCCGCTGCGGGGTCTCCGGCGGTTGCGGGCCATGCCAGCGCCAGTCTTGCGATCCAGAGGCCGCCATGGATCAGGAGGACTGCGGAGTTGTCCGTGTCCATCAGCGCCAATGGAGATCTCCGATCATCGCAACTTCCGCGCCTCCGTCGGCGAATACGACCTGACCGGTAACGAAACGGTTGTCCGCACCGGCAAGCCAGCAGATGAGCTCGCCAACCCACTCCGGCCGCCCAGGAAAGCCGCCGAACGGTTGCGGTGAGGCGGTCTCGACGGCGGTGCGGATGTCTTCGCTCGCGAAGATCCAGGAGGCGGCAGGTGTGTCGACGACGCCGGGTGCGACGGCGTTGAGGGCGATGCCGGCTCCCGCCCATTCTGGTGTTGAGGCAACCCTGCGCACCCAACGATTCAGCGCACGCTTGGCGGCGCCGTAGGCGCCCGCGGCACCAACGAGAGATGGCTCAGCGTTGGCAAGAGCCACGGCAGCGGCTTCGTCGCCGTCGAGGCATGCCTGCAAGACGCGCTCGTCCGCGGGCGCCAGCGAAGAGGTCGACGACACGGCCACAGCTCGAGGCGCATCGCTCTGCGCCAGCAGCGGCCGCAAGCCTTCGAGCGTCGCGACGGCACCGAAGTAATTCGTCTCGAGGAGCCCGGTCCTGCCACCACCCGCGACGGCGAGCACTGCGTCGATGGGCCCACGCTCGGTCACCTGGTCGACCAGTGCCTGTCGGCCCCGGGGCGTGGACAAGTCTGCCTGGATGTCGGCGTCGTTGAGGTCACACCCGATGACCTGGGCGCCGCGCTCGCGAAGCAGCGTCGCGGTGGCAGCGCCGATGCCGGACGCCGAGCCGGTCACGACGTACGTCCGCCCGACGATTCCTGTATATGGCATTGCTTCCTTCCGTGTTCCCGTCCTGGACGGCGGTGGCGTTTCAGGACCGCAGAATCTGCGTTCCCTCACACTGCTTCCTGCGATTTCAGGCACTCGACGCCCGCCTCAAGGGGAGGCCGGGACCCCGCGCCGTCGGTAGTGACAAAGGGCTGCCTGCGACCGAGGTCCGGCTTGGCGCGGCTGGTTCACCGGGGACCTGCGGACCATCTATGGCTGCTCACGCGTGCCGCGGTCGAAGAGTTCGATGAGCTCGTTTGCGCACAGGTCGGGGTCGAGGCCGGCGGACAGGAGCGGGGCCGCGTTGTCGATCGAGGCTCGCAGCGCCGCCGCCATGACCTGCGGATCGAAGGAGCGGAAGGCTCCGGTGCGCTGCCCGGTGGCGAACAGGCTGGCCAGCCGGTTCTGCGATTCGATGTGGTGTCGTTCCCAGCCGCCCAGACCGCCGTTGAGAAGGATCTGTTGGAGCGCCAGCATGTGCGCCGAGTGGCCGGCGATGAACCCCACGTTCGCCCGGATGGCGGCGGCGAGCAGTTCGCGAGTGCCCGTGGCGGCCTCAAGGGCGGGCCGCATGTACGTTTCAACGTCGGCGACGATCTGGTCGGCGACGGCTGCAAACAGTTCGTCTTTGCTGGAGAAGTGGTAGGTGATCAGCCGCTTGCTGCTGAGCCCGGCCTCCTTGCAGATGGCCTCGAAGGTGGTGGCCTGGTAGCCGCGCTCGCCCAGCAAGGCGATTGCGGCACGAGTGATCTGTTCCTTGCGGGCCGCAGTCGCTGCATGACGGGTAGTCATGATGGTGCGCTTACTTGTCTGATTGGGGGTAGGCCCACGGGGACGGCCTTGCGGCCCGCCACGACCGCCACCACGGCCAGAGATTTATCCATACGGATAAAGTTATCCGCACGGATAACGTATGGCAAGTCGTATTGGATCGCCACTGGAAGATCTCGGGCCTGACGGCTTCCCGGCGCGATGGTGAGCTGTCATCAGTGTTCCCGTCTTGCGGTGCGTTGGCTGATGTCAGCGGCGTAGGTGGTCCAGTCGCCGGCTGCGGCTCGCTGCCATTGGACGGCGGCGCTGATGTGGATGCCGAGCATGCGTGCCAGTGGTGCGGCTGGGAGTTCCTCGGCGAGTTGGAACAGGGCCGCAGTGCGGGATCGGCCGGGGAGGACGCCGATGGCGCGGAGTCGCTCGGAGAGCCGGAACGAACTGATCGGGTGTCCTGGTCGTCCGCCAGGGAACAGCCACGGCGACGTGTCGGGGGGCGCCGAGTGACGCGTGCCCCTGGCGATCCGCGACCACGTGGTGCAGGCCAACCTCCAGGAGGGGCGCCACGCGCTCGCCCGGAAGATCTTCCACGGTCGGGCCGGACAGCTCTACCAGCGCTACCAGGACGGCATGGAGGATCAGACCGGCGCTCTCGGACTGGTCCTCAACGCCCTGGTGTTCTTCGACACCAGGCACATGGACGCCGCCGTCACGCAGCTGCGCGAGGACGGCTTCGACGTCCGCGACGAGGACGTGGCCCGCCGCTCCCCCCGGCGACGGTCGTCAGCGGCGCAGGACGCCGACGACCCGCTCCCCGCCGAGGATGGGAGCGTCCTCGCGCGCGGCGGGCGTGACCAGGCAGGGGCCCACCCACTTGAGGGCGGCACCAACGTTATGAAGTGGTGGCGGCGCAAGCCCGCACGGCCCGGGGACACCGGCGCCGACCTCGCTCACACTCGGCAAGAGCTGAGCGTCACGCCGGCGGCCGGGTGAGTTTGGCGGCCACGGCGTCGAGGGCCCAGTCCAGGCCGGTCGCGAAGGATGTCTCGGCGTTCACGTCCGTGCCGTCGTACACGGCCTTGGTCAGCGCCGGGAAGCGGCCCGTGGCCAGCATTCTCACCACATGCGGGCCGGAGGCGCGCTGCCAGTCGTGCTTGGACAGCCCCGTGGCGCGTTCGGCCCGAAGGTTCGCGATCTCGCGTCTGATCGCGCCGGTGAAGTAGGCGCTGACAGTCTCCACGGCGCGCATGACGGTGTCGATGTCGGCGAGGCCGTCGAGGGCGGCCAGCGTGGCCTCGGTCACGGCGAGGCCGTTCGGGCCCAGGGTCGGGCGGCCGCCGAGCAGGTCGGCCAGCCATTCGTGACGGAGAGCGGCCTGCCTGGTGCGGTGGGCGAGGATGCGCAGGGCCTCCCGCCAGTCGCCGGACTGCTCCTCGGGGAGAATCTCGGCGTGGACCTCGTCCACCATGAGGTCGAACAGCTCCTCCTTGGTGGAGATGTATCCGTACAGCCGCATCGGGCCGGCGTCCAGCCGGGCGGCGACCTTGCGCAACGACACCGCCCCCAGCCCGCCCTCGTCGGCCAGCGCGATGGCGGCGGCGACGATCCGCTCCCGGTCGAGCGGCACGGGGCGAGTCGGCGGCTCCGGCCGGTCCCACACAGTCATGGTCACGCCGTTCTGTTGCGATGCGTCGTCATGGGGAAATACAGTGTATCGACATGAGACATCGTATCGCTGTGGTCGGGAGCGGCCCTGCCGGCCTTGCCTTCGCCCGTGTCCTGCACCGCCATGACTACCCCGTCGCCGTCCTCGAACGCGATCCCGCCCCCGACGCCCGCCCCCCGGGCGGCACACTGGACCTGCACGAAGGGCTGGGCCAGCTCGCGCTGGACAAGGCGGGGCTGCTGGCGGAATTCCGGGCGCTGTCTCGTCCCGAGGGGCAGGCCATGCGCATCCTGGACCCGGACGGGACCGTCCTGCGCGACTGGCGACCCCGTTCAGATGACCGGGCCAATCCCGAGATCGACCGCGGGCAACTCCGTGACCTGCTGCTCGGCCCTCTCGACGTCCGGTGGGGGCGGGGCGTGACGCAGGTGGTGCCGGGGACCCGGGATGGCGTACTGGTCCATTTCGCGGACGGGCGCCAGGAGACGTTCGACCTCGTGGTCGGCGCGGACGGCGCCTGGTCCCGGATCCGCCCGGCAGTCTCGTCGGTGACGCCGCACTATACCGGCGTCACCTCGGTCGAGACCTCCCTCGACGACGTCGACACCCGCCACCCCGACCTCGCCCGGTTGATCGGCGACGGCTCCGTGGCTGTGTACGGCGTGAACCGAGCTCTCGTCGCCCAGCGCAACAGCGGCGGCCACGTCAAGGTGTACGCCCAGTTCCGCGCGCCGCTGGACTGGCACACGAACCTGGACCTGGCCGACGTCGAGGCCGTGCGATCGAGTCTGCTGGCTCTGTTCGACGGCTGGGCCGCTCCCGTCCTCGACCTCCTCCGCCACGGCACCGCTTTCGTCCACCGCCCCCTCTACGTCCTGCCCGTGTCCCACACCTGGACCCACGTCTCCGGGGTGACGCTACTGGGCGACGCCGCCCATCTGATGCCCCCATTGGGGGCGGGCGCGAACCTCGCGATGCTGGAAGGCGCCGAACTCGCCGAGTCCATCGCCACCGGCCCTGGAGATCTGGACGAGGCCGTCCGTGCCTTCGAGGAACAGATGTGGGCACGGGCCGGCAGGTGGGCGAAGATCACGATGGCCGGGCTGGAACGCCTCGTGAGCCCGGACCCCGCCGAAGCCCTCGCCCTCTTCGACCAAGTCCAGCCATCCTGACCGCCAAGCGCGAGAGCACCAGCACTGACAGCTCGCCACGGCTTCACGGACCACCGGCGTGCACCCGATGCGGCCCCAGGTCCTGGCGCGCGGCGGTCTCATGGTCTGCCCGGCTTCGTCCTCGAAGACGAGCCAGGCTCCCCGAGCCGCCGCCGCGCTTTTACCCGGGGCCACACCTCCTTCTTCCACAACTCGACCGCCTGGTCGTCCCGTTCGATGGCCCGGCGGGTCGGCTGCTGCCACGACCAGCCGTGGCGCTTGAGCAGTGCCCAGGTCCCCTCGACGGTATAGCCGACGTGGAACAGCCGGCCGATCAGCGTCTTCACCCGCGCGAGCGTCCACCGCTGGTCCTCCCAGCCATGGACGAGCGGACCTCGCTCCAACTCGTGCTCCAGCCTGACGATTTGCTTCTCGCCGAGCCTCGGGCGACCGGGTGAGCCCTTCGAGAGGACCCCGGCCTCGCCGCGCTCACGCCACTGCCGGCGCCATCGCTCCACCGACCGCTCGCTCACCCGCAGCGCGGTGGCGATCTCCCGGTTCTTCTCCCCGCCCTCGAAGCGTTCCATGGCCTGCAGCCGGATCCGCTCCCGCGCGGCCCTCTCGGTGTCGGTCAACCCGCCGCCCTGCGCGTATCTCACAGGCTCAGGGCTACCGGACCCACCCGACAGCTGTCAGGCGAACCGCCCCGACATCACGCTTTCAGGTTCAGTAGCGGTCCGACGAGGTCAGACCATGCGCCAGTCGAAGTACTGCGAGGGGCTGCCGTTGCAGTCCCAGAGCTGCAGCTTCGTCCCTGACGCGATGATCCCATTGGTGACGTCCAGGCACATGTTCGTCCCCAGGTTGCGCAGCCTGTTGCCGGTGCCCTCGTGGACCCAGCGCTGCGCGACCGTGCCGTTGCAGCCGTAGGTCTGGATCTTGGTGCCCTTGGCCGCGATGCCGCCCGCCACGTCGAGGCACTGGCCCAGGGCGCGGAGCTCGAACCCGTCCAGGGCGTCGTCGATGGGCACGCGCCGCCATGCCTGCGAGTTGGACCAGTTGCACCCGTACAACTGGACGGGGGTGCGGTCCTCGGTACGTCCGCCCTCGACGTCGAGGCACAGGTTGGTGCTCCCGACGTTCCAGCCGACCGCCCGGTTGGTGTCGTTGACGAACCGCTCGGCATCGCGGTTGCTGTAGCCGATCCAGTCCGTCGAGATCATGTTCGGCATCCGGCCGAGCGTCTTCGGCTCGCACGCCTTCACCGAGCGGTAGAAGTCGTCGTACGAACGCGCGGAGAAGTTGTTGTTGAAGAACAGCTTCTGGAACGCGCGGGCGTTGGTGTTGGCATGGCTGTTGGGGCCGTCACCATTGGCCCAGGTCGCCTTTCCCAGCTGGGTGGAGATCCCATCGCCCTTGCGGTCGTTGCAGGCGCCGACGCCGTCGTCGTAGTGGTTCTGTACGGTCCACTCCTTCATGGGGAAGACGTTCAGATCCTGCTTGTCGTACCTCCCCGACAGCATCAGCAGGCGCTTGTTCGTGTTCACCATGTCCTCGACCCTGGGCCAGCCCTTGTTCCAGACGTCCCACGCGTTGGGGTTGAACGCCAGGTCCTGCAGGCCCGGCACCAGATCGAACTCCCGCTGGAGCTGAGCGGTGTCGGTGTAGTCCTCGAAGGTGAGGACGAAGATCTCGTGGGGATTGTTGCGGAGGAAGTCCACGATGGTCTGCATGTGCAGGAACAGCCGCTTGCCCCCGGTCAAGTCGGGGGCTCCGTGCTCGACCCACACCCCGTTGCCGGTACCCCAGATGTCGAGCTCCGTCGCCCGTACGTTCAGGCTGTTCAGCTGGTCGCGCAGGGAGTAGCTCTGGTTCTGCGCGAAGTTGACGCCGTCGGCGCTGTTGGAGAATCCGTTGTGGCTGCCCAGCAGAGTGATCTCGTCGAGATGGCGGTTGTTCCAGCCGTCCGGCGGAGCGGCCTGGGCGGGCGTGGGAGCCAGTACGGCCCCGAAGGCGAGCAGGAACGCCACCATCGCCCAGGCCACGGCCGGCAGCCCCTGCCGTCGGCCTCTTGCAATCGTCTGCATGTGATGCGACTCCTTGTCCCCCTCGTCCGCCCCGTTTCGCCGCGGGTGCGGCGTGGGCGGCAAGGACTCGAAGAGCATGCAAAGCGGAGATCAACGTTCATTAAACGGACGCATGCCGAGCCGCGCCGGACCCGGAGCTCCGGCCGTCAGCAGGGGCTGGAAGAAGCCGGATGCCTCCGGAGCGTGCCAGGTGGGCGCCTCGAAACCGGTCTCCGTGACGAACTCCGAGAGGCGGGACTGGGAGAGGGCCCAGTGGGTGGCGCGGCGGACGGACACCCGCCAGTCCTGGGCATCGGGTACCAGCTGGAAGCGCGGGACGAGTAGCGAACGCCGCCGGCGGACGGCGAGTTGGGCCCCGGACTGGCTGGCCCCGAAATGACGAAAAGGGCCCTCGGCCTCCCGCGAAGGGAGGCCGAGGGCCCTTTTCTCATTTGCCCACTCGTCGTGGACTCTCTCTCGAACCCGAGATGTACCCCTACACGGTGCGTCCTGGTCGAGCAGATTTCACCGAAGGTGCTGTTCAGCGGCCTGTTCTAGGGCGCGTATTCGGTCGTGATCAATCTGTGTGATTCACCTTCGCGGCGGGTCCTGATCCGGTAGACCGTGGTGTGTGACGCGAGCGCAACTG
>NZ_JBFBIL010000058.1:0-48422 GCF_040685575.1 Kitasatospora sp. NPDC088351
ACGACCTGACCGGCCTGGCCCGCGTGAAGGAGGGACGCAACCCCGAGCCGACAGCATCCGTCATCGACACCCAGAGTGTGAAGACCTCCACCAACATGCCCCTGACCAGCCAAGGAACCGACGCAGCGAAGAGAACGCCATGGTCGAGCACGGAGCCAGCCTGGGAGTCGACGTCGAGGTCGTCCACCGCAAATCCGAAGCCCCTGGATTTCACGTGGTGAAAAGGCGATGGGTGGTCGAACGAAGCCTGGGGTGGATCATGCTAAGACGGCGCCTCGCCCGCGACTACGAGACCTTGCCGACCAGCTCCGAAGCCATGATCCACATCGCCTCGATCGACAACCTCGCCAAGCGCATAACGGACGAGACCACACCAACCTGGCGAGGGACTTACTAGGGCATAAAGGGCAATCCGTTCACATCAAACGCCCACTGAGTGCCTGACTGAAAACCGGTGACTGTGCAGATGGTCAGCGCCATTCGCCGACGACGAGGCCCGGGAGCGTCCAGGGAACTCCACCGCGCTGTACGGTCGGGCGAGTACCGCAGCTGTCGACACAGGAGCCGAGATGGGACCGGATCATGTTTCTGATTGGTTCTGGGAGGTCCTGGAAGCGACACGACCGCGTCTGTCTGCTCTGGAGTTGTGGTTGGAGTCCCACTCGCGGGAGGTGCTTGAAGCCTTCGCGCTCGCATACGAGTCCGCGGCGGAATCGCTGGCCGACTTCTCGGAAGGTGTGAGCGTGGATGGGGACGTCTGGTCCGAAGACAGCACCGAAGATCTGTGCATGTGGGTGGTCGGGCAGGGCTACGGGCTGTGGAGCTCGGTGGTTGTGGGAGAACTGCGGCTGGAAGAAGTCGCTCAGATGTATCTGGGCCGTGCTCCGCTGCTTCCAGAAGGCGTGGCGCCGTGGGACGGGGATGTCTCGGACCCTGAGCACAGGGGCTACCAGTCTCCCGGGGCCATCGTCCACGGCGTCTACCGGACGCGATTCGCCGAGGAGCTCCATGAACGGCTTGAGGGTATGTGAGGAGATTGCCCGGGCCGGGCGGGTAACGCGGGCGGGGCTCCTGGCGGATGCGGCGGCCCACTTCGGCCCGCTGCGGCAGTTCACCCTGGCCAACTCCCACCACCGCAGTCACCCCGCGCAAACCCAGGCACTGCACCGCTACCTGCGCTGGCGCAACACCAACGCCCGCCACCCCGACGTACTCGCCGCCCAACGCAAGGAACGTGCCCGCAGCCGCAGCGAAAAGGGCATCCGCTGGGGCGGCGCCCCCTCAACACCGCAGCCTGACCAACCGCGAACAGCAGCCCCCGAACGCCGACGGGGCAGGTTCAGGAGAAGGACAAGCGACAGAAGGATGACTCAGGAGGCGAACGGCTCGATCTCCCCCGCAAAGACGATGACCTGGTCGATGAGGCTCCGCCGCAGATGGACGACATCCGTTCCCGCCAGGCGGGGGCCTCCATCGGGCGTGGTGAAGACCCACTGGTACCGGGCCCACTCGTCAGGCATGTCCACCGCTGAGCAGCGCAGCATCGTGCCGGTCCCCGCCGGGTGGCGCCGGATGTCCAGCACGAACCGCTCGACCGCCGCGATTCCTTCGATGCGGCCCAACGGCCCCCAGAAGACCACGTCTGAGGTCAGGGCCTGGGAGAGCAGGGCAGTCACATAGCTGTCGTCCGAGGCGTTGAACGCGGAGATGAACGTGTCGATCGCGGAGCGTGCGGTCTCTTCCTGCATGCCCCAGTAATACCAGCCGTTTCGCGTGCGCGCTCATCCCGCGAGCCGCCTTCCGATCACGGTGAACCATCCCGGTCACAGCACTAGGGCGGGTATCGGGTCGCGATCAATCTGTGGGAATCGCCCTCACGGCGAGGCCTGATCAGGTAGATCATGTCGCGTGACGCGAGTGCAACTGGCGGATGCGGAATGGGAGTTCATCGAGCCGTACCTGCCGATCGGCGAGTACGGCCCGTACCCGGAGCGGCTGCGGCAGCAGTTCGGGGGCGTGATCTGGCGGTTCAGGACCGGAGGGCAGCGGCGGGAGATGCCGGCGGAGTTCGGCGCGTGGTCAACCGTCTCCGATCGCTTCCGGCAATGGCGTGACGCGGGCGTCTTCGAAGCCCTGCTGGAGGGCGCGATCGCGGAGGCCGCGAGGCGGGGCGAGAACGACGACGTGCCCGGCGGCGGCGCAGGCTCCGGCTGAAGGCCGCCCTGCCCGGACGCTCCAGAGGCGGGCAGGCCAGCAGGATCCATGTCGCCGGTGAGCGGAAGTGCCGACCGCTGGTGTTCGTGCTGACCGAGGGACAGGCCGCCGACAGTCCGCAGTTCATCCCCGTGCTCAAGAAATTACGGGTTCACGGGCCGGTCGGCCGTCCCCGCACCCGGCCCGACGCGGTCGCCGGGGACAAGGCCTACTCGTCCTGTGGCAACCGCGCCCACCTGCGTCAACGCGCGATCAAGGCCGTCATCCCGGAGAAGGAGGGCCAGGCCGTCAACCGGACGAGGAAGGGCAGCCGTGGCGGCCGGCCCGTCAGCCACGACGCCGACCTCTACAAAGAGCGCGACACTGTCGAACGGCTGATCAACAAGCTGAAGGCCTGGCGAGGCATCGCCACCCGCTACGACAAGACGTCCGCCGGCTACCTCGCCGGCCTCCATCTCCGCGGCGCGATGATCTGGATCAAAGACCTCAACAGGATCACCCCTTGATCGCGACCAAATACGCTCCCTAGCCTGCGCGTTTCACTTGCGGGTGCGTCTGGGTCATGATCAGAAACGCGAAAGTGCCTTCTGTACTGGGATGATGAGGCTTGTCGAAGGTCTCTGTCAGCCCAGCAGGAAGGCACTTTCTACGTGCACACTACCGGGTCACGTCCCCCGGCTCGTCGTCTCCGCCGACGGTCGCGGTGTAGTCAGCCATGCCGGATCCCGCCTGCTGGCGGATCTTGCCGAGGCCACCGGCCTCACACAAGCCTTCAGCCACGCCCTGCGCCGGCTGCGTCCGCGCGGCACCGGCCACGACCCGGGCAGGATCGCCGCCGACCTCGCGGTGATGCTCGCCGACGGCGGCGAGGCGATCGCCGACCTGGCCCTGCTGCGCGACCAGCCCGAGGCCTTCGGCCCCATCGCCTCCACCCCGACCGCACGGCGACTGCCGGCCGGCATCGATGCGGCCGCGCTCAGCGCCCTGCGCGCGGCCCGGGCCGCCGCCCGCGAGATCGCCTGGCTGCAGGCCGGCGAGACCCGGGAAGCAATACCCGCCTCGCACGCGGGCGGACGTCAACTGCCCGGCCACGGCGTTCGATGGGCCGGGTCGGCTCCAGTTACGACAACGCGATGGCCGAGTCGTTCTTCGCCACGTTGAAGCGCGAACTGCTCTACGGCTCACGCTGGCTGAACCGGGCACAGGCCCGTATGGCGGTCTTCGCCTGGATGGCCTGGTACAACCGAAGGCGGCGTCACTCCGCCCTCGGATACCGCAGCCCCGTCGACTATGAACGGCAACACGCCGCGAGCGTCATTAACCTGGACTTGGTCGCATAACAGGTAAGTGTCTATAAAATAGGGCAAAGCCTGCCTCACCTGGGACATCAACAACCGTCTGCCGCAGATCGCCACCGAGACCGACGGCTCAGGCGCACTGATAGGCGACTACACCTACGACCCACTCGGACTCCCCCAGAGCCAGCACACGCCATACGGCACCTCCCACTTCCACCACGACTGGCTCGGTTCGACCACCGACCTCACCGGCTCCACCGGCGAGCAGAAGAGCCGAACCGCCTACGACCCCTACGGGCAAGCGGGCACCGCCACAGTCGCGACCAGCGCCCCGCCCACACCGTTCGGCTTCGCCGGTCAGTACAACGACCCGGCCCTGCAGGGCAAGCAATACCTCCGGGCTCGCGAATACGACCCCGCCAGCGGCCGCTTCAACACCCGCGACCCCCTCGCCACCCCGGCGAACTCCCCGTGCGCGTCCAGGTACACCTACGCCGCTGGTGCACCCACCATCTACACCGACCCCACCGGCCTGTCCCCGAAGACGACAACCCCGACGACGTAACCCTCGGAAACGCCGGCGGCTGGCTCGCTCAAGGCGCCAAAGCCCCCTTCGAGTTCGTCGGCGACGTCTTCAACGCCGTCACCGGCCGCAACGGCGGCGCCGGCGCCTTCGTCGACAAGTACTTCCCCGTCCGCCCCGCCTACGCGATGTACGTCGCCGCAGCCAAACTCCGCGAATTCGGCTGCACCAACGTCGCCGATCTCGTGGAAAAGAACGCCGACGCACTCGCCCAACAAGTCGCGGTAGCCGGTCTCGGAGGCCTCAGTAGGTGGATGACTGGCCGAGGGAAGCTCGAAGCATCGGCGATAACTGATCAACTTTCCAGCCTTGAGCGCGAGGTGGCTCTTCAACGGGCCAAGCGGACCGGCTCTGGACCCAAGCTACTCATGAACACGGACGTAATCCAAGCCACCGCAAAGAAGTTCGGCATCGACTACAGCAACATTACGGTGGAACTATGCAAGGGGACCGCCGGGCTTGGAGGCTTCACTAGGCCGGATCAGACAGTCGTACTCGCCCGCGATGCCTTCCTGAACGAAGAGACACTGGCCCGCACGCTATTTCATGAGAAGATCCACGTCGACGATATTCGACGCGGCATTCCCTACCCCAAGTCGCAGGAGGAGGCGGAACCATGGGAGGACCGCGCATATGCCCAGGAGGAGGAGTGGTGGCAGAATATGGGGAAACATATCCGCTAGACAAACTCGGGCCGCAGGAGACAGGTAGAATGCAGAGCAAGCGCGCAGATTGGGAAAGCTGGCTGAACAGCTACCAGCGAGCCATCAAATCTCACCCTAGTCGCATCGAAGACGAATGCCCAAACTGCGGAAGCCGCTCCCTGAAGCTGGTTTTCATTGGGCCGCTGGGGCTCGGGGCCGCGTCCGCGCAATTCTGGTGCGAATACTGCCTCCGGGGAATCATCATCTCGCGGTGCCAGATCCCTGAAGGCGCACACTTCATCCCGTCCGATCAACCGCGAAGTCGAGATTCCGGATGGCCTCCAAACTTTATTCTGGTAACCCCGGAATAGCCATCTGAATTCCACACCTTCGGCAGGCGAGGGCACCCGCCCTCGTCTGCCGTTTTCAGCTCACTCCATGCGCAGCAATCTTCCAGCGGCTCACCGGCTCCGCCTCTTCCGGCTCAGTGTCCGGTTCGGAGGACGGCGTCAGGCCGGAAGCACGCACAGAGCATGGACGAATCCGTCGGGGTGCGTGGCCTTCCCAGCCGTCGTCCCAGGTACGAGACAAGCCGACCTGCCACACCCCTTCCAGGCCAACATCGCACACCGTTCTCTCCTGCAGCTCACAGGTTGTGCTGCCGGCCTCGACCGCGCGCTGCAGTTCGGTGCCGATCGGTTGGCGGTTGCTAACTTGCGCGTTTCATCCGGGGTCGCGTCCGGATCATGATCGGAAAAGCGAAAGTGCCTTCTGAGCTGCAACGATGAGGCTTGTCTAAGGTCCCAGTCGTTCCAGTAGGAAGGCACTTTCTGTGTGCACCCTACCCGCTCACGCCCCAAGCTCGTCATCAGCGCCGACGGGCACGGGGTGGTCAACCACGCCAGCTCGCGTCTGCTGGTGGATCTGGCCGACGCCGCCACCCTGACCGGTGCCTTCTCCGACGCCCTGCGCCGGCTGCGGCCTCGCGGCACCGGGCACGATCCCGGCCGTGTCGCGGTGGACCTGGCGGTGATGCTCGCCGACGGCGGCGAGGCGATCGCCGACCTGGTCGTGCTGCGCGACCAGCGCGATGTGTTCGGCTCCGTCGCCTCCACCCCGACCGCCTGGCGAGTCCTGGCCGGCATTGACACGGCAGCCCTGAATGCCTTGCGGGCAGCGCGGGCCAGGGCCCGCGAGGTCGCCTGGCTGCAGGCCTCCGAGACCGGACGCGACATACCCGCCTCGCATGCCGGAGGGCGTGAACTTCCGGTCCTGGTCCTGGACATCGACGCCACCCTGGTCACCTGCCACTCCGAGAAGGAACAGGCCGCCCCCACCTACAAACGCGGCTTCGGCTACCACCCGCTGCTGTGCTTCCTGGACAACACCGGCGAAGCCCTCGCAGGTCTCCTGCGGCCGGGCAACACCGGAGCGAACACCGCCACCGACCACATCACCGTCATCGACCAGGCCCTCGCCCAGATCCCCGACGCCCACCGCCACGGCACCCCGATCCTCGTCCGCGGAGGCTAGGCCGGTCGCATTTGCCAGGAGCTCCTTGTGTCCTTTGACCCTGCCGGGACTGGTGATGCCAACTCTGAACCGGCTCCGGCGTGTTGTTGCGTGGCCTGCCGGTTCGGCCGCGGTGGCGCGCACCCGCCGCGGCCGCGTCGGTATCCCTCGGACATGAGCGATGCGGAGTGGCTGGTCACGGAGCCGCTGCTGCCCCTGGCGGCGTGGCGGTGGGGGAAGGGCGGGCGTCCGGAAGAGCGCTGCCGCCGGGTGATCGTGGATGCGATCCGGTACGTGGTGGACAACGGCTGCAAGTGGCGGGCCCTGCCCGCGGACTTCCCGCCACACGCCACCGTCTACTTCTTCTTCGTTCGTTGGGAACGGGCCCAGGCCGTCGACGACCTGCACGATCGGCTCCGGGATCGGCTTCGCCGACGGGAGGGCCGCGATGCCGAGCCGAGCGCGGCGATCGTCGATTCGCAGTCGCTGCGGGCCGCCGAGACCGTGGCCACCACAGGCCGCGGCCAGAAGGTGAACGGAACCAAGCGGCACGTCGCGGTGGACACGCTTGGTCTGTTGCTGGTCGTGCTGGTCACCGCCGCGAGCGTGCAGGACCGCGACGGCGGCCGGCCGCTCCTGATGCGCCTGCGGCAGATCCACCATCGTATTCAGCACGTGTGGGCGGACGGCGGCTGTGCCGGCAGGCTCGTGACCTGGGCGAAGGCGCGGCTCGCGCTGACCGTGGAGATCGTCGAACGCAGTGACGACATGACGGGATTCGTCGTGCTGCCCCGCCGCTGGGTGGTCGAGCGGATGCTGTCGTGGATCTGCCGCAGACGCCGCTGTGTCCGCGACTACGAGCGGCTGCCCGACCACCACGAGGCCATGGTGAAGTGGTCGGTGATCATCCTCATGACCCGCCGACTCGCCCGATCATCAGCCGTCTCCCGCGCAACGTGACCGGTTCTCGGTCAGGCGCTCAGCGGCCCATCACCCGCAAAGGAGCGAACACCACCTGATGCCACGCCAGGTGGGAGCCCAACCGTGCGCCGACAAGGCCCATGACCACCACTTCGTCCGGGTGTTCCTCCGCGAGCGCGGCATCGCGGCCCGCGTCCTGCGGCGAGGCCGGGCCCGGCGAGGGCGAGCAGCTCGGCGGTGGCCGGCTGCTTCGGCGGCCAGTCGTAGGTCCGCCACGGCCGAGCGCGCCGAGGAGGCGGTGGTGCCGACCAGGACCACCAGGAGCCGCGGGAAGGTCCGCCGGTGCAGCTCCCACGCCCGCCCCGCCCTTCGGGCCCGGCTGCTCCCACAGCCGCGCGCAGGCGGCCAGCTGCGCCGTGCGGTGCTCGGCGCCCGCACCGGGGCGCGGTGGTGTGCCGGTCAGGGCGACCAGCGCGCTCGGGAATGCCCGTCGGCGCCGCTCCCATGCCCGCTCCGATCCGTCCGGGACGCGGTCCGGCCCGGGCCACCGGCGGGGCCGTGTTCGGGCCCTGACGGCCGCTCCGTAAGGTACACGCATGCGTCTCATGCGTTTCCCGGTTTTGGTCACTGCCGTTCTGTTTCTGGCCGCGGCCTGCTCCGGCAGCCCTGATCCGGTGTCCCCGTCGCACGCCCGCCCCTCCTCTCTGCCCGCTCCGGATGCCGAAACACAGTCGGAACCCGCCCGGATCGCCTTGCGCGACCTCACCTCGGCCGAGTTCCAGCACATGTGGTGGAACTGGGCCGCATCGACCGAGGCCTCGCAGAACCCGGTCATGGACACCGACGGCCGGTTCTGCTCGCGGGGCCAGCGAGACGAGGGGATCTGGTTCCTGGCCGGGACCTTCGGCGGCGCGGCAACACGCACCTGCACAGTGCCTGAGGGCGCGTCGGTGGCGTTTCCACTGGTGAGCCGGGTCAGCGGGGAGTCCTCGGACTGCCTGAGCTTCATGAACGAGGCAAAGGGAAGCGCCGTTCTCGACAGCCGCACGTTGCCGCACGAGGAACTCGCCTCCACTCGCATCAGGCTGACGCCCGTCGAGGGAAGCCCGATCAGCGAGCCACCGGGCATCTTCACCTGGTCCTGCGGCCTGTGGGTGCGGCTCGACCCACTCACTCCCGGAACCCATGAGCTGAGCATCCGTGGTTCCTCGGGGACCTTCTCTGTCTCCGTCGACTACAAGCTTCTCGTCTCCAAGCCGAAGCCGACGGAAGCGGTCTGACGGTCGGCGCCCGTACGGCCGTCGCATCAACTGGGCCTCGCTCAACAAGCCGGCCGAAGGCTCGCTCGACCATCCAGCCGAGAGACCGGACGACGAATCCTCTGGTGGCCGGGTCGCGGTGGACGATTCCGATGTCGCTGCCGGGGCTTGCCGGGAGCACCGGTACCTTGGCGCCGGGGTCGCGCAGCACACCTCTCCGGAGGGCCTCGCCATGCCGTCGTCATGGGACAAACTCACTGCGGACGATCGCCAGGAGTTCCGCGAACTGCGGGATTCGCTGGCCGCCGCCGGCATCATGACCAGCATTACCCAGGTGGCCGCCAACGAACAGGACGTCCGGCAGTGGGGCCGCCGCGTAGCGCAGCCGGCCCGTGTCCGCCCGCCGGGACCTGGGCCGGGCGATTCTCGACTCTGCACTGGTGTGTGGTGCGATCTGGCTGCGCTGGTCGGGCCACGACGGCATCCGTACCCTGCACCACGGTGCCGGCCTCGCCCGCGGCTGGGTGGAGAAGGACATCGACGGCCTGGCCGGCTGGGCGGCCCTGGTCGACGGCCGGCTCGTCGTCACCCGGGACCGGGACGGACGGGAGCAGCCCGTGCTGCACGCCGAGGCGTGGGAGGCCGGATCGACGTCGCACGCCGCCCTCGCCCAGTACCCCGCCCACCCCGGCGACGAGGACGAGTCCGGGGATCAGGACGAGGACCAGGAGCACCAGCTGCTCGGCGACATCCGCACCCGGGTCCGGCGCCGGGCGGCCGGGCTCACCTGGCCGCGCCGCCGAGGCCGCCTACCAGGCCCGGCAGAGCGCCGATGCCGCGCACCGCCGACCCTCCTCTACACGGCCCTCGGCCGCGCCGGCCTCCACACCCTCACGAGGTCTTCACGTTGGTCAGCGGTGCCGGGACGGTGTCGGTCACGGTGTAACCGCTGGAGTTACCGGGCCCGTTGTTCTTCACCGTCAGCGTGTACGTCACGGCCGCACCCGGCTTGACGATCTCCGGCCCAGGTGACACTGCCGGAGGCGCCGGTGATCGCCTTGTAGGGCCGGGTCGGCACTTCCTGCCCGATGAACACCTGCGGTTCGGCCGGATCGAACGGGTCACCGGCCGCCGCGTGCGACTGAGGCGCGATGACGAACGGGGTCGCGAAGGCGCCTGCTCCGATGAGCAAGGCCATCAACAGCAGTCCTGTGAGCGAGCGGCGCGGGCGCCCTCTGTGCCGCCCTGAGCGGCGAACTATGGTGCTCATTCAGTACCTTCCGGTCTCTGTCGCGGTATCCCGCGAAGAACGTTTCGTGCTCGATGCAACTGCCCTCTGCCGGGCCACTCCGAGGCCTGCTCGGCGGCTGCGCCGGCAGAGGTCTCCGTTCGGCCGGAGGCCTCCGCGGGGACGGTCGTCGAAGACTCGGTGTCGTCCTGTGCCGCTTCCGGCGGCGGTGGCGTTGACGACGTGACGGGATCGGACATCGGCTGGACCGGCTCCGGTACCTCCTCGGGTCGGCCTCGCCTGTCCGCGCCGGGCCGGGACTCCGGCTGCCGCGGTGGCGGTCTCTCCCCGGGTCCTTCGGCGCCAGCTCTCAACCACCGCTTCAACCAGCCCACTTACGGGACACCCTCCTGATAGGAAGCCACGGCGCGCGCAGCATCGGACCCCGTCCACGCACCGGAATCAGGCCGGCAAGCACCCGATTCTGAAGGGGAGTAAAGCACTGGTTTATTCAAACTTGTCGTATCTGCGCATGTTTTGCGTCTGCGTTTCGCCCCCCACTTGAGATCGCGGCGGGTTGAAACGATCCGCGTGTCATCGGCCGGCTGTCGAAAAGTGCCGAAGGGTGATTGAACACCAATGGGGCACCGGGGAGTTCACCCCGCCGGGCGATCTCCGGCGACTTGCCGGCGACCGGTGCCGCCGTGCCCAGGGGGCAAGTGGGCGAACATGACGGCTGGCCGGTTTTTTCGGTTCTGCGTATGTTCCTTGGGGGGATCAGGGATGAGGAGGGCGATGTCATGGCTCGGCGTGATCGGCGAATGGGCCGCAATGAAGTACCCGGGGGGATTCAGAGGGCCGAGTCGGGGTGGCTCACTCGAAGGTCGGGTGGCCGGGCGCTCGTGATCCTCCTGCGACCAGGCAACGCCGGAGTGAACACCGCCGCCGACCCCATCGCGGTCGACGCCGCCCTCGCTCAGATCCCCGACGCCCACCGCCACGGCACCGAGATCCTCATCCGCGCCGACATCGCGGGCAGCGCCAAGGCATTCCCAACCCACCTGCGCGCACCCTCGGACAGCGCGGCATCCCGACCGCCTTCTCCCTCGGGCACGCCATCACCGCCGAGTTCCGCAAAGCCATCCGCGCGCTGCCCGAGCAGCTCCGGCACCCCGCCCTCGAACAGGACGGCTCCCTCCGCACCGGGGCCGAGGCCGCCGAACTGACCGGCATGGTCGATCTCGCCGGCCACCCGGACGGCACCCGGGCCATCGTGCGGCGCGAACGCCCCCACCCCGGCGCCCAGCTCTCGCTCTTCGACTTGGACGAAGGGATGCGCCACCAGGTCTTCCTCGCCGACACACCCGCCGCCGGTGGAGGCTCGCCGCAACACCCGGAGGTCCGCCACCGCGCCCACGCCGGAGTCGAGGACCACATCCTCCCCCAGACTCCGTCCGGGGGTACCCCCAGCGGCAAGACCACCGGCTTCGGGCGCCTCTCCTCACGCCACTTCGCCATCAACGCGGCCTGGCCGGAGCTCTCCCTGACCGCCGTCGACCTGCTCGCCCGGGCGCGGACCCTGCTGCTGGACGGCGAGCCGGCCACCGCCGAGCCGAAGAAGCTCCGCTACCGGATCCTGCACACCGCCGCCCGGATCACCCGTGCCGCACGACGCATCCGCCTTCGAATCGCCTCCGCCTGGCCCTGGCGCCACGAGCTCACCCTCGCCTTCGCCCGCCTCGCAGCGCGGCCCCGCCCGGTGACCTGACCCGACGACACCGCCACCGACCACCCACGACCCGAGGACCCAAGGAGCACCCGACCGCGCGTCGGGCCCTCGGCATGCCCACCCCGCCCCGAACAGGCCGGGCACCGCCACCCCAAAGATCGACCCGGCTCGGCCAGCCCCAACCGAAACGCGAAGGCCAGGGCCGAACTCGGCCGAAAGAAGCAGAGGGAAGCAATAGTTGACGATCAGTCGGAGAGCTGTGGCGCGAGCCGCCGCGCGCCCGGCCGCCCGGCCCGAGAAGAGGCAGGTGCTGAGGAAGGTACCCTCCAGCGCGTTGTAGCCGTGGACCCCGCCGCCCCCGAAACCGGCCACCTCGCCCGCCGCGTAAAGGCCTTCGACGGGCCGCCCGTCCGGGCCGAGGGCCCGGGAGTCGAGGTCGGTCTGGATGCCGCCGAGGGTCTTGCGAGTGAGGACGTGCAGCTTGACGCCGATCAGCGGGCCGGCCGCCGGGTCGAGGATGCGGTGCGGCGCGGCGGCGCGGCCGAGCCGGTCGTCGAGGTGGCGCCGGGCGTTGCGGATGCCCTGGACCTGCGAGTCCTTGCCGAAGGGGTTGGCCACCTGGAGGTCGCGCGCCTCGATCTGCCGGCGTAGCAGCGCCGCGTCGAGCAGGGGCTCGTCGGTGAGCGCGTTCATCCGCTCCACGAGCTCCTGCAGCGTGCGCGCGACCACGAAGTCCGCACCGCGCCGCTTGAACGCCTCGACGGGCGCCGGCGCGCCCGTTGGGCCGTGCCGGCGAGCGTCCCGGCCCCGGCCGTCCGAAGGCCGGGGCCGGGCCGCGCGGGGATGGTTGAGTGTCCGCGTACCGGTGGCGGCGGTGTGGACGCGGGGTGGTGCGGGTGGCGGGCGAGGGCGGCTTCCCGTCGCGCGGGGTGTGGCGACGCCCCGCGCTGCGCTGGGTGGACGTGCTGGTGACGGCGGCCCTGCTCTCGCTGCTGTACGGACTGCTACGGCCGGCCTGTAGGGTTCCAAAAGTCCTGCACATGCGCTGAGCTGCGTGTTCGTCAGCTGCTCTGGTCTTCGTCAAGCGGTGTTGTGGTACTCGTGGATGAGTCCGTCGAGGACGTCGTGGCGCTGGATCCGCTGGGCTGGGAACGGGATGACGTCGGGGTTGTCGGCAGGAGCGCGAAGTTGCAGCGCTCGGTGCGGCCGGGCGGAGTTGTAGTGCCGGGCGTATTCGGCGAGCAGGTGCCGCAGGTGCTGCTCGTTGTAGATGAGCAGCCGGTCGGTGCACTCGGACCTGGCGGTGCGTATGAACCTCTCCGCGTGGGCGTTCATCCGTGGTGTCTGCGGCGCGCTCTTGAGGATTTCGATGCCGTCGGCGGTGAAGACGGCGTCGAATGCGTGGGTGTAGCGGCTGTCGCGGTACGAGGCGGGTAGCGGAAGCCTGCGGCCCGTTCGCCGAGGTCGGCGAGGAGGTTGCGGCCGAGCTGGGTGACCCGGGCGGCGGTCGGGTGGGCGCTCTGCCTGGCGCCGGTTGTTCGTTGAAGGTCTGTCGCGCGGTGCACGCCGGGTGCGCGACTCTCCGGCAGCGGGTGGTCTCGGTTCGTGCAGTCGGCGGCGCAAGTCGGTCGTCTGGGCGCCAGTTTCGAACATCGGCGGCTTTGCGGCGGGGGTGTGCGTTTCGCTCGTCCTCGTTGTCGTGATCCCGACCGAGGAGCTGACGGTGACGACAGGTGAGATCGGGACGGCCCGCCCGGGCGCGGCCCGCGGGCTGGAAGCGGTGGACGGGTTCGCGGCGGCCCGGGAGCGGGTGTGCGCGAGCCTGAGTGCGGCCGTCGGCCCGGACGGCGCGGTGCGCAGGCCGTGCACCAGCCGGACGCTGGAGTCGGCGCTGTTACTCGTACTGCTGCGCCGGCGCGGTGACCACCCGCGGCAGGAGCGGGAGCTCGCGGAGTTCCTGGCCGCCCCGCAGGCGCAGGCCGACGGGTTCGACGCGGCGTTGGTGCAGGCGGTCCTGCACGGCCGGACGGTCGGCGCCGATGTGGTCGGCGGTGAGCTGCTGGCCGGGTTCGACCACTTCTCGATGGCGCGCAAGCGGCTGCTGTTCGACGTCTGCCTGGCCGTGGCGGGTGCTGTGCCGTTCGACGCGTCGATGCTGTGCCCGCCACGCGCGGCGGACCGGGGCAGCGAGAACGGGGACAACACGGTCACCTGGGTCGAGATGATCATGCTGAGTGTGCGGGTCCTGGTCGCGCACGGTCTCGGTACGGGTGCGCAGGTCGACGCTGGGGAGCGCGAGCGCCTGCTGGAGCTGTTGGGCTCCAGCCGGGCGCCGGTGTGGGAGAACTACCCCGCCGCGCACCTGCTGGCGCTGCTGGCCGTCCAGGAGTTCGCCCCCGGCCACCGGCTGGTCGAAACCGGCGTGGCCGCGGTGCTGGTGTGCCGCAACCCGGACGGTGGGGTGCCGAGCATGTCGGACCTGGACGTGTTCAGCACCGCGCCCGCCGGGATCGCCCTGACCCGGGCGGGAGCGGACCGTGCGCTGCTGCACCGCATGTGCGACTACCTGATCGGCCAGCAGATGCCGGACGGCGGCTGGGCGTTCGGTGAGCACATGCGGCACAACGACGTGGACGACACCTCCTACGTCGCGGCCTGCCTGGCAACCGTCGACCCGGTGCGCCACCGTGAGGCCCTGCTGCGCGCCGGCGGGTACCTGCGGGGCATCGTCGGACGGGACGGCGGGTTCCCGACCTACGTGAAGGGCGATCCGTCGGAGGTCGGCATGACCGCCGGCGCGGTCAGCGCGCTGGCATGGAACGGGACCGACCACGGCGACCTGCTGGACGGCGCGGCCCGCTGGCTGCTGGACTCCCAGCACGAGGACGGCACGTTCGAGCGCAGCTGGAGCCTGAGCGAGGCGAACACGATCTGGCGGGCGATGTGGGCGCTGCACTCGCTGCCCGAACCGACCCGCACCACCCTCCAGGAGCGCATCGCCGATGCGAGCGCCGCCTCCCACCGGTTCCTCGCCCGGGCGCAGAACGAGGACGGCGGCTGGGGCTACCGGCCCAAGGACCCCAGCGACACCACCAGCACCTGCTACTCGCTGATGGCCCTGGCCGCCATGGGCCGACGCCCGCAGGACGACGCCGTCGTGCGGGCGGGCGTGGCCCATCTGCTGTCCCGACAGGGACCCGACGGCGCTTTCACCGCACTGCCCGACCAGGTCGCACCCCGCCCCCTGCTGTTCGACGCGCCCATCTTCACCGACACCTGGGTCCTGCTCGCCCTGACCGGCTGCGACAGCGACGAGACGCGGTGACCGGGCGCCCTGCACAGGCGAGTACCACCCGCGCACCGAGGCCCCTGCCCGTCGACCGCCCCTGCCCGCTGGACCCGCCCGCCGAACTCCAGTACCTGCGCACCGAACTGCCCGTGGCGCCGCTGGCCTTCCCCGACGGCCCACCGGGATGGCTGGTCACCCGCTACGACGACGTCCGCACCGCCCTCGCCGACCCCCGGCTCAGCTCGCGGCGCCCCCACCTCAACTCCCACATCCGGGCCAGCCTCATCACCCCCGCCGAAATGGCCGCACTGCGCCCCAGCGACCTGCTCACCAGCGACCCGCCCGAACACACCCGGCTGCGCCGCCTGGTCAGCGGCCAGTTCACCACTCGCCGGATGGCCCTGCTGGCCCCGCGGATCCAGGACATCGTCGACCAGCACCTCGACGCCCTGGCCGCCGCCCCCCGCCCGGTGGACCTGATGACCACCGTCGCCCTGCCCGTCCCGTCCCTGGTGATCAGCGAACTCCTCGGCGTCCCCTACACCGACCGCGACCGCGACCGCGACCGCTACCAGCGCCTCACCGCCGAACTGCTCTCCCTCGACCGCACCCGCGAACAACTCCTGGCCAGCAAGGCCGAGATGAAGGACTACCTGCTGCACCTGATCCGCACCAGACGCGCCGAGCCCGCCGACGACCTGCTCTCCGGCCTCCTCCAGGCCCAGGCCACCGACACCACGCTGACCGACGACGAGATCGCCGCCCTCGCACAGCTCATCCTCATCGCCGGCCACGAGACCACCGCCAACGTCATCGGCCTCGCCACCCTCCTCCTGCTGCGCCCGCCCCGCCTGTGGGACACCGTCCGCCGCCGACCCGACCTCGTCGACGGCGTCATCGAGGAAACCCTGCGCCACGCGACCGTCCTGCAGTTCGGCCTGCTCAGGGTCGCCCGCGAGCCCCTTACCCTCGCCGGACAGCCCATCGCGGCGGGCGAGCGGGTCGTCCTCCACCTGCCCGCCGCCAACCGCGACGGCGCCCGCTTCACCGACCCCGACCACTTCGACCCCCACCGCCCCGACGCCGCCAAGCACCTCAGCTTCGGCCACGGACCCCACCACTGCATCGGCGACCAACTCGCCCGCACCGAACTGCGCACCCTGCTCACCACCATGCTGCACCGCTTCCCCGACCTGCGACTGGCCACCGACCCGGACGAGGTCGCCACCCACCGGCACCGGGTCGTCCACGGTCCGGCCCGCCTCCCGGTGGACTTCACCCCCTGACCCGTCACCCGCACAGCCGACCCACCAGGAAGGGACCACACGAACGGTGGCGACCACGACTCCTGCCGGCCACGACACGTACTCCGCCTACGCCTTCGACTTCGACGGCACCCTCGCGGACACGGCCGACATCAACCACGGCGCGGTACAGGCCTCACTCGCCGCCCACGGCATCACCGTCACCCTCACCTGGCTCGCCGCCGAACCCGCCTTCACCGCTGGCCAACTGCGCCGCCGCCTCGCCCTCCCACCCGCCGCCCTGCCCGAGGACACCTTCGTCCAGGCGGCCCGCGCCTACTGGTTCGCGAACACCGACCGGATCAAACCGATCTCCGCGGTCGCCACCGCCGCACGCACCGCCGCCGAACACGCCGCCCTCGCCGTCGTCTCCGCCAACTACAGCGACATCGTCCGCCACGGCCTGACCGTCATCGGACTCGACGACCTCCCCTGGACCATCGTCGGCCGCGACGACGTCGCCCAGCCCAAACCCGCCCCCGACGCCTACCTGCACGCCGCCCACCTGCTGCGAACCGAACCCGGTCACTGCCTCGCCCACGAGGACAGCGACGAGGGCATCACCGCCGCCACGGCCGCCGGCATGCGCGTCATCGACATCCGACACCGACCCTGGTGATGATCCCGGGCAAGTCCACCGGCCGGCAGGAGCATGCCTCGGCATGCAGCAGCTCATGCTCCTGGTGCTCGTCGGCGTGCACCATGCTGGCTGCATAGGCCGGCGCCGGGGTTGGCTGGAAGCCTGCCACCCTCTCACCCACATGGCCCCACGCTGACGTGCAATGCGCGGCACACCTCTGCCAATGTGGCTGCGGCCAGATGGATCTTCAGGATCCTGATGATGACTGGAAGGACGCGCCATGACCGAAGCCGAGGCCAGGGAACTGTTCGCAAAGATCGACAGCGACTCCGACGGACAGATCAACGTCGTCGAACTCGCCAACCACTTCAAGAGCGAGGGCCACCAGGGGCAGCTCAAGGAGAAGGTCAAGGAGGCGATGGCGGCGGACAGCAACCGCGACCGCGTCCTCGACTTCGAGGAGTTCTACGCGCTGGTCAAGTAGCACGTGGGCGGACCGCCCCCGGGAGCAGGACAGGAACGAGTCCCGGGGTGATCGCCGGGTCCGCGCGCGGTCGGGTGCTGCTGATCGGGCCGGCAAGGCCGGCACGATCGCGGGGCACCTCCGTGCCGCCCGGGGGTGGTCCGTCGTGCGCCCTACTGGTGCACGTACTCGCGGCCTGGACGCACGTCAAGCACAGGTCAAGCCGCGGATCCGCGTCGACTCGCGGCCGAGCCACTGCTCGGCGCGTGCACCGGCCGCAACCCACGCCGAGTTCGCCGGCCTCCTGAGAGCGGCGGAAACCGCCCGGGACAGGTACATGGTGGCAATCACGGCCTGCTGCGTACCGCGCGTCGACCAGCTCGTGTCACTGATGCGCGAGGACACCCACTGCGTCCCGATCGGCCGGACCGTGCCGGGGCGCCCCTGTCTCCGGGGCCGCATCTCCGTCTGCGGAAGCGGGGCGGGCATCCGAAGGGCGCGGCCAACAAGAACCGCAGCATGGTCATCGTGGGCCGTTCACGCGGTCGGCGGCGCGCCAGCCGCCCTCGGGCAGCGGGCAGAACTCGGCCACGGTGTCCTTCGGCCGCTTGACCTTCCGGAAGGTGCCGTCCCCGCTGTCGAGATGCGTGACCGCGGACGACCGGTGCAGGATCTGATCACCCCCCTTGGCTGCGCTCACCACGACAGTTCCCCCGTACAGTGCCCTGCCCGGCGGGTCGTGTGATGAACCCGCCGGACAGGCTGCGGAGTTCGGCGTCGCGGCCGCCGGTGACGGGCTGAGGTGCGCCCAGTGCCGGCGGGGGGCTACTGGTTGGTGCCGTTGATGTAGAAGGGCTTCATGTCCACGACCTCGTTGGCCAGGGTGTGGCCCAGGCCCTCGCGTGCGGCGTTGGCGAGCAGGCCGGTGTCGGTGTCGGCGGTCCAGGCGAACAGGCCACCGAGGCCCTTGGTGCGGGCGTACTCGGCCTTGGCGCGGACGGACCGGGGGGTGTCGAGGGACATGTAGACCTGGCTGTCGGGGTTGTAGAGGTAGTCGGCGTCGGCGGTGGTGTCGGTGTAGAGGGTGAAGCCGTTGCGGCCGCTCTGCCGCTCCAGGTCGAGGTAGTTGCGCAGGATGTCCGCGTAGTCGCTCACCCCGGATTCGAAGCTGCCGACCGTCGCTCCGTCGGGGCCGGGGTTGTAGGTGCCCCGGAGCGGTGAGGCGCTGGAGACGGTGGCCTGACGGGCGTTGCGGCTGTAGGTGGTGTAGCTGAGGTGGATCGTGCGGGAGGGGACCTGGGCTTCGGCGAGGAGGTAGGTGACGGCCTTGTCGATGCTGAGGGTGTTGGGGTCGTCCGGGTTGCCGTACAGGCCGGCCTGGTGGCCCAGGGCGGGCGAGGAGGGTGAGGCGAAGAGGTCGTAGGCCATCAGGTCGAGCCGGCCGGCGCCGGATTCCAGCAGCGCGGGGACGTTCATCGCGCGCAGCCTGTCCGGCTCGGCGGGGATCGCCACGGCGATGGTGGCATCGGGTAGGGCGGCCTTGGTCTCGCGGATGAGCGTGGCGTAGTTCCCGGCGTCCTCGGGCCCGAAGTCGTTGCCTTCCGCGCCCTGGCTGCCGGGCCACTCCCAGTCCAGGTGGAGGGTGGTGAACATCGGGAAGGCGCGGAAGATCCGCTGCAGGGACTGTGTGAACCTGGCCCGGGACTGGGGTTCCTTGGTGATGTGGTGGAACGCCTGGCTCATCGTCCAGCCGCCGACGGTCAGCCCCACCTTCAGGTCGGGGTTGTCGTGGTGGAGCCGGTTCACCGCGCCCAGCAGCCCCTGGGCCTTGGCCGGGTCGAACATGTCGGCCGCGTCGTCCGACACGAAGCGGTTGAAGCCCAGATTGAGATAGGCGAGGACGTCGCCCCACGCGTCGATGAAGGTCACCGCACCCCGCTGGTTGGGCAGGTCGGACTCCGAGGAGGCGATCTTGAAGTCGATCGCCGCCCGGTTGATGAAGTCCCTCTTCTCGCCCTGGTCGCCGATGATGCCGGCGAAGCTGACGACGACCTCGTCGAAGGCACCGCCCGAGGCAGCCAGCCGCGCCGCGTCGATCCCTCGGCCGCCCACGCTGTGGTCGACGTTCGTGTCCCCGGCGTACGAGCCCAGGCGGGAGTCGTAGGCGGAGAAGTCGGTCAGGAACCCCGACACCGTCAGATCACCGTTGCTCCGGTAGGTGTTGAAGACCGTCTTCGCCACCCGGCCCGGCGTGAACGAGGGGGAGTGATCCGTCTTCGCCGGATCGAATCCGTTCGCCTGGTAGGTCTTCTCGGCCGCGCCCTTGCCCCAGACCTGCCCATCGCACGTGGTCCCCGGGTCCGAGGAATGCACCAGCTCGCTCATGACAACTTCCCATCACATTAAGTGCCCAGCCGGTTACCGGGCGCCCCAGGGGGAGCATAGAGTCGTACCGGGCCTGCCGAGGCGGACAACGGGAAACCGGGCACACCCTGGTCGGTGTCACACCTCTTGTCGGGAAGCCGGCCGGCGGAAGGGCGACGGGCGTGGGCCGCGTCGGTTCCGAGCAGATGACCCTGGTTCGGCCAAACAGCTGTTCGCGCGTGAACCTCCCCGTTTGGTCGGGCAGCGAGTCCGAGGTCGAGGACCTGGGCGGCGCGGCCGACGGAGCCGGGCATGAGGTGGCGGTAGAGGTGGTCGCCCGGGTTGCCGTGCGGCCTTTCGGGCTCGGTTGGGATGGGTGTAGCAGGGTCACGTCGGAGGGGAGGTGGAGCTGCCCGGTGACGGTGGACGGGCCGTGGCCGGTCCGGGCGGCCGGCAGGGTGAGCGGCGGCAGGTCGTCGTCCTGGGTCGGCGAATGTCCGGTGCCGGATACGGGCGGCACGTATGGAGAAGCACGCGCGGGGCCGCGTCCGGAAAATGAACGCGGGATCGGATTGAGCGCGCTTCGGCAAGGAAGGGAATGGCCACATGACCGCAATGCAGGACGTCTGCGCCGACCTGGCGACGGAAGGGGCCGAACTCGCCCGGCTGGTGACGGGCCTGTCGCCCGACCAGTGGTCCGCGCCGAGCCCGGCCGCGGGCTGGACGGTCCGGCACCAGGTGGCGCACCTGGCGCTGGTCAGCCACCTGATCGACCTCGGGGTGCGCGACCCGGTCGCTTTCGAGGCCGAGACCGCGCCCATCCGGGAGGACTTCGGGACCGGCATGGCGGCCCGGCTCGCCGAAGGCCTCGCCGAGCCCGTCCCCGACCTGCTGCGCCGCTGGGCCGAGCAGAGGGCCGCCGCCGAGAAGGGGCTCGCCGCCGCTCCCCGGCGCGAACCGGTGCCGTGGCTGGCCGGTCCGCTGCCGGCCGGCGTGCTCGCCGCGGTCGCGTTGATGGAGCTGTTCGCGCACGGCCAGGACGTCCACGAGGCCCTGGGCGTCCCGTACGCCTTCACCGATCGGATCGGCCACATCGCCTTCCTCGGCACCAGGACCCGGGACCTGGCCTACCGGGCCCGCGGCCTGGAGCCCCCCGCCGAGCCGTTCCGGTTCGAGCTGACCGGCCCGTCCGGCGTCTCCTGGGCCTTCGGCCCCGAGGAGGCCGAGCAGCGGATCTGCGGCCCGGCCGCGGACTTCTGTCTGCTCGTCACCCGTCGCAGGCACCGCGACGACCTCGCGCTGACCGCCGTCGGCGCGGCGGCCGACCACTGGCTGGGCATCGCCCAGACCTACCTCGGCCCGCCCGGCGAGGGGCGCGGCCGCATTGGGCAATATCACGTATAGATCGGCCACTCGGCGGCTGGTTTCCTCGCTGTCGGGCCGGTTCGGCCCGCCCGCCACGAGGGACCGGGAGGCGCCGTGCCAGAACAACGAACGAGTCGGTGGCTGCCGGCCGGACGGGCCACGCCACGCTCCCGGCGGCCCGGCTCGCCGACGCCGTGCAGCGCTGGTGGGCCCGGCACATCCCGGCCGAGTTCGGCGCGGCCTGCACCTGCGTCCACGCGGTGCCCGCCGTGGCGGCCGCCACGGCCGGCGGCCCCGTGCCCCGGCCGGTCGAGGAGGCGATGGCCGACATCGTCCACCGGCTGTACCGTACGGGTCTGCTGACGCGGCGCCAGGCGGGCGCCGCGGGCGAACTGACCACATCATGACGGCGGCGCCGCGCGACGCCCCGGAACCAGAGGAGACGACCGTGACAGCGGCGCAGACCCAGCACGATCCGGCCGAGCAGCACTTGGCCTACCGGCGCAGCCGGAAGGCGATCGCCACCCTGGTGGCCGGGCTGCCGGACCCGGCCGCCGTCGGCGTGTCCGCCTGTCCGAACTGGAGCGTGCGGGACCTGATCGGGCACCTGGTGCACATCTGCGAGTCGTTCGTCGCCCTGGAGGACAGCCAGATCGACCTGGGCCCGCTGGAGGGCGTCCCGGCGGCCGAACTGCTCGACCGCTGGGACGGGTTGGACGGCGCGCTGCTCGAGGCCCTGGGCCATACCCCGGAGCTGCGCCGGCGGATCCTGCTGCTCGACGTGTTCTCGCACGAGCTGGACCTGCGGCTGGGGCTGGACGCGCCCGCCGAGCCGACCGCGCACCCCGCGTTCGACGGTGCGCTGGACCTGAGCACCATGGGCTTCGGCCTGGCGGTGCACGGCGGCGGGCTGCCGGCGTTGCGGATCGAGACCCCCGGGCGGGCCTGGGTGGTGGGCGAGGGCGCCCCCGCCGCTACCGTGCGCGGGGTGGCGGTGGACGTGTTCCGGTCGCTGACCGGCCGCCGCACCTGGCCGCAGATCGAGGGCCTGGAGTGGTCCGGGGGATCGGCCGGGAAGTGGGCGGAGGCGTTCGCCTGGGGCCCGTTCGCGCCGCCCGCGGCCGAGGTGGAGCCGCTCGTCGGGCGCTGAGCGGGTCCGGCCGCCGCGCGCCGTGCGGCGGCCCCTCACGTCCCGGTCAGGGCGGGCGCGTGTACCGGGGCGGTGCCGGGGGCGGGCCGCCGCAGGGAGTCGGGCTCCGGCAGTGCCGGCAGGTCCGGCGCGGTGAGCAGCGCGAGTTCGCCCACCGGGCGTTCGCCCGACGGAAGTTCGCCCAGCGGGGCGTCCAGCCGGGCCCGGCCGAGGCCGGGGTCGGTGCCGTCCCGGCGGGCTGTTTCGGCGGCCACCACCTCCCGGACCGGCTCGGGCACCGGTTCGGCGCCGACCCGGTCGACGGCCGCCGTGCCGCGGGCCGGCGCGTCGGCGATCCGCGGATCGGCCGCCGCCCGGTCCAGGTCCGGCGGCAGCGGCGCGGCCGGCAGCAGCGACAGCGACGTGCCCGGCGTGGCCGTCGCCCGGACGGACGCGCGCATCAGGCCGATCAGCACCCGGAGCACCGGGCCGAGCGCCTGGCCTGGCCTGGGCGTTCGGCGGCAGCGGGCCCAGGAAGATAGTGACGGAGGACATGCCGGTGCTGGAGGAGGCGCCAGTCAGCAGGACCGCGGGCGAGGGCCGCTCACCTGCCTTCCGCCAGGCGCTCCTCGGAGACGGTGGCGTCCTCCGGCTGCGAGGCGATCCGGCTGCGGGTCACCGAGTTGCCCAGGCCCAGGCCGTCCACCAGGCGGTTGATGAAGGCGAACAGGGCGGCGGTGAACACCGCCTCCAGCATCTCCTCGTTGCTCCAGCCGGCGGCCTCGGTCGCAGCCCAGTCCTCGTCGGTGATCCGGAAGGCGCCGGTGCCGACCTTGGTGACCAGGCGCATCAGCGCCTTGGTGCGCTCGTCGATCGGCAGCTCCTCCACCGAGGGGGAGTTCTCGATCGCGTCGGTCAGCTCCTGAGGGCCGCCGAACTGGGCCAGGAACCAGTTGTGGGTGCCGACGCAGTACGGGCAGCCGTTGACCTTGGAGCTCCAGGCGGAGATCATCTCGCGGGTCGCGCGCGGTAGCACCCCGTCGTTGAAGACTCCGCCGTATCCGGCGATCACGACCTCCAGCAGGTCGGGGCGGCTGGAGACCAGCCGGAACATGTCCGGCACGAAGGGGATGCCCATCCGCGACTTGATCGCGTCGTACAGCTCCTTCGTCCGGCCCTCGGCCTCGGCCTCCTCCACCAGCGGGACGCGAACCGTGCTCAGCACATTCGGATCGGTCATGGGTAATCGCCTTCCCTTTCGACGGTACGGGTCGCCCCGCAGGCCTTTCCGAATCCGGGGGGACGCGTGGAATTCCTGCCCGGCTGGCAACTTCGTGGTTCTCCCCATGGTGGCAGGAACACTGCGGGCTTCTCGTCTCTCAGATTGCCCTGGATGCGCCGGCCCCGGACGCTGTCCGCCCGGCCCGGCGGCACGGGACAGAGCCGCGGGGTCTCGGGATCGGGTCCGGTCGGCGGCCGGACCGGGGCCGGCGCATCCAGGGGCAACCGTCCCGTCGCCGAGGTGGGATACCGTGCACCGTCATCGAGGGGCGATACAGGGGTTTGTCATGGGACGACGGGTCGAGAGCGCGCAGCCGCAACTACGCCGTCAGCTGGGCGTGTTCGACGCGGTGGTCGTCGGTCTGGGGTCGATGATCGGCGCGGGGATCTTCGCCGCGCTGGCTCCGGCCGCCGCCGCGGCCGGGTCAGGCCTGCTGCTGGGACTGGCGCTCGCGGCGGTGGTGGCGTACTGCAACGCGACCTCCTCGGCGCGGCTGGCCGCCCGGTACCCGCAGTCCGGCGGGACGTACGTCTACGGGCGGGAGCGGCTGGGAGCGTTCTGGGGCTACCTGGCGGGCTGGGGGTTCGTCGTCGGCAAGACCGCGTCCTGCGCCGCGATGGCGCTGACGGTGGGCGGCTACGTGTGGCCCGGCCAGGCGCACGCGGTGGCGGTGGCCGCGGTGGTGGCGCTGACGGCGGTGAACTACGCGGGCGTGCAGAAGTCCGCATGGCTGACCCGGGTGATCGTCGCGATGGTGCTCGCGGTGCTCGCCGCCGTCGTGGCGGCCGCGCTGACCTCGGGCGGTGCGGACGCGGTCCGGCTGGACATCGGTGCGGACGCCACGGCGCACGGGGTGCTGCAGGCGGCCGGCCTGCTGTTCTTCGCGTTCGCCGGCTATGCCCGGATCGCCACCCTCGGGGAGGAGGTCCGCGACCCGGCCCGTACCATCCCCCGGGCCGTCCCGGTCGCGCTGGGCATGACGCTCGTCGTCTACGCCCTCGTCGCCGTCGCGGTCCTCCTGGTGCTCGGGTCCGAACGCCTGGCCGGCGCCGCTGCGCCGCTGGACGAGGCGGTGCGGGCGGCGGGCGCGGACTGGCTTACCCCGGTGGTCCGGGCGGGGGCGGCCGTGGCCGCGCTCGGCTCGCTGCTCGCCCTGATCCTCGGGGTCTCCCGCACGACGCTCGCGATGGCCCGCGACCGGCACCTCCCGCACGCTCTGGCGGCGGTCCACCCCCGGTTCCAGGTGCCGTACCGCGCCGAGCTCGCGGTCGGCGCCGTCGTCGCGGTGGTGGCGGCGACCGCGGACGTGCGCGGGGCGATCGGGTTCTCGTCCTTCGGGGTGCTGACCTACTACGCCGTCGCGAACGCCTCGGCCTGGACGCTGACCCGGGCCGAGGGCCGCCCGCCGAGGCTGGTTCCCGTAGTCGGTCTGGCCGGCTGCCTGGTGCTGGCGTTCGCCCTGCCGGCGTCCGCGGTCGTCTCGGGCGCGGCTGTCCTGGCCGCAGGGGCCGCCGCCTACGCGGTGCGCCGGGGCGTCTCCTCGTAGGCCGGGGTCGTCGAGTGCGCCGGCCTGGGTTCCGGAGGCCGTTGCCCGGACGGTCGAGCTCCTCGGACGGCCCCGCCGCCGGGGCCGGACGGCCGCCCTGTGGATGGGTTGCGCGGCCGAGCGGGTCTGGCCGTGAGGGGCACGTGAAAGGTGCGGTGGGGCGCCGGCATCGTTGCCGAGGCCGCCGCGGTCGCGACGGAGAGCCAACCCGGCCTCGACGAGTCGCCGGAGCCGGTCGTCGGGCGTCGGGCGTCGGGCGACCGTGTTCATCGGCGCGGGCCGGTCGCTCGGCCCGTCAGTCGGCGAAGAGGTGCGGGTTGAGCGGTACGGGCGCGGCGGGGGCCTCGTGCTCGTGGCGGAAGTGGTGGATCCGGGCGTCCGGGCCGGGGAAGTACTCCGTCACCCGGTCGCTGTCGGACCAGCGCACGTCGTACGGCGGGCTGCCGTCCGGGTGGTGCAGGCCGATGATCTCGCCGTCCCTCCTGGTGGCGCCCGGCCGGGTGCCCTGGACGATGATGCGGTCTCCCACGGCGGCTTTCATGCCGTCCTCCTGCGGTCGGTACGGGACGGGGCCGGCCGCCCGTACCTCCATGACACCACCGGAGGCCGGGCACGGCAGGGGCCGGAAGGTCCCGGGCCGGTGGCCCGTCCTCGCCTGGGACCTCGACGACGGCGGGCCACCGGCCGGCTGACCGCACCCTGGCCCACAGCGGAACGGCCGCCACCGGGCAGCGCGTGTGGCGGGGCAGCGCCGACAGGTCAGGACGGCGGGAACGGGGCGTTCGTGGCCGCGTCGGTGACACCGGCGCGGAGCAACTGGTGTCCGAGGTCCACCAGGGCCCGCCCCGCCGCGTACTCGTCGCCGATCTCCGGTACGGGGTCGTCGTGGGGGTTGCGACGGGCCGTGGTCCGGCTCTCCAGCGTGTTGTCGCCGGTGTCGAGTACGGCGTGCACCTTGGTGACGTCCCCCTCCTCGAAGAGGTCCAGGCGAAGGGTCCACCGTTTGGTGCGGGCCGGCTGGGGTGCGGTGCCCTCGTTCATGTTCGCGTCCGTTCGTTCGGGGGCGGGCCACGCGGGCCCGTCCACGGGGACCGGTGCCGCCGGTGTGTCCGCGCGGCCCGCCGGGACGGGGGCGAGGCGTGTCCGGTACCTCCATCGTGGGACCACGGGCCGCGAGTCCGCGAGGGGAGCGGGCCCGGCGGCGGACGGACCGGCCGGGACCGCGACGCCGGTGGTCAGCGTCCGCCGCCCGGGGCGGAGGGCACCGTGACGACCGGGCAGTGGGCGCGGTGCAGCAGGCCGTGCGGGACGGACCCGAGCCGCATGCCGGTGAACCCGCCACGCCCACGACGCCCCACCACGACGGCGAGCGCGTGCTCGGAGGCTTTGGCGAGTTCCTCGACGGGGTGGCCGCGGATCACCTCGTGCGTGAGCGTGACATCGGGGTGGACGGCCCGGCGTCCGGCCGTGGTCTCGCCCAGCCGCCGCCGCAGGGTCTGGACGGCCGCGCCCTCGTCGACGTGGCCGTCCAGGTGCGACTGCCAGACCCAGACGGCGCGCAGCGCGGCCTGCCGCCGTTCGGCGAGGTCGAAGGCGAAGTCGACGGCCGCCCCGGACGACGGGCTGCCGTCCACACCGACCACCACGTACGGCGGCTCCTGGGTGACGTGCTCGGGTTCGCGGACGACCACCACCGGGCAGTGGGCCTGGGCGCTCACCGGGACGGTCACCGAGGACGTGCTCAGCACCTCCTCCAGCCGGTTCAGCCGGCGTGAGCCGAGGACGACGAGTGCGGCGTGGGCGGACTCCCGGCAGAGGAGCGGGGCGGGTGCCGCCTCCTTGACGGCGGTGGCCACCGACAGGTTCGGGTGCCGTCGGCGGGCGAAGGCCGCGGCATCGTCCAGGGCCCGGTCGCCGCGCTCCCGCAACTCCTTGAAGGCATGCGGATCCTCGGACACCGGCGGAAGGGCGTGGACCATCCGCAGAGAGAGTCTGCGGCGGTCGGCCTCGTCGGCCGCCCAGGCCACCACCATCCTCCCCGGGGTGAGGGTGTCCACGCCGAGGACGACCGGGCGGCGCTCGCTGGCGGATGTCATGGCTCCTCCACCGGATCGGCCGGCCGGTCCGTGACGACCGGCCCTGCTCCCACGGTAGGGAGACCGGGGCGTTCGGTGCGAGGGCCGTCCGGCCCCATGCGGGAGGGCCGGACCGCACGGGGCACCGGTTGTCCGGCCCGCAGCCGGTTCTCGATCAGCCGCCGGACGTCGCCGGTGTGCCGGCGCAGACGACCGGAGACGGCCACGGCCGGCGGCTGCGGAGCGTTGATCCGACGTGCACCGGCGGGGAGCCGGGCCAGGTCGGTCTCGAAAGCGGCCCGGGCCCGGGCGAGCGGAGGCCGTGCGGCGGTCCGCTCACCGCCCGACATCACCGTCTCCAGCAGCGGGGTGGTGTCCTCGGGCGCGGGCTCGTCCCGCAGTGCGACCGTGTCGGTGCACCCCGGCCCGCGATACACCTGCTCGGCCCCGGGCATCACCGCCAGTGGCGGACCGGACGAGTACGGCATCGACCGGCTGGTCCACGCCGGCGCACCGCACGTCGTACGGTGGACTGCTCTGGTCCGGCCGGCTCACAGACTGAAGGTGTGTCGCTCACCGGGCCGGACGATGGTCGGCGCTCCCCGGAACCGGATCTGGACGGGCTCCTGGCGGCTCTGCCGCAGGCTCACCGTCACCGCCCGCCGGTCGGTGGCGATCACCACACCCCAGTGGCCGCGGTAGCGGAGTTCCAGCTCCAGGCGGCCAAGGGCGGACGGCAGACGGGGATCGAGCCAGAGTGCGTCCTCGCGGATCTCCAGGCCGGTGTAGCAGCGTTGCAGCAGGTCGACCGCGCCGGCCATCGCGCCGAGGTGGATGCCCTCGGCGGTGGTGCCGCCCTGGGCATCCCGGAGGTCGGCCACCAGGGCGTCGCGGAAGTACCGCCAGGAGGCGCGGCGGTCGGAGCGGGTGAGCACCCAGGCATGCACCACGGAGCTGAGCGTCGAGCCGTGGACGGTACGCCGCAGGTAGTACCCGGTGGTGCGGCGCAGCAGCTCGTGCCCGGCAGGGTAGCCGAGCCGCCGGAGCAGGTCGCGGACCTCGCGGGCGGAGAACAGGTACCAGAGCATCAGCACGTCCGCCTGCTTGGACACCCGGTAGCGGTTGACGGTGTCGCCCTCGGCCTCCAGGATCCGGTCGAGCCGGCGCAGGTCGGGGTAGCGGTGCCGGTAGGCCGTCCAGTCGAGTTCGTCGAGCCGTTGGTAACCGTCGAACTGGCTGAGCACCCCGTCGTGGAAGGGGACGTGCAGACGCCGCCCGACGTCCTGCCAGCGGTCGAGCTCGGCGCTGTCCAGCGCCAGTCGTTCCAGCAGTTCGTCGCGGCGGTACTCCGGGAGGATCCGTACGGTGTCCAGGGCGCGGGCCAGCACCCAGGAGGCCAGCACATTGGTGTAGGCGTTGTCGTCCAGGCCGGGACCGGCCGCCCACGGGTAGGCGTCGTGGTACTCGTCCGGGCCGAGCACGCCGCGGATCGAATAGCGTTTCCGCCGGGGGTCGTAGGTGGCGGTCGAGCACCAGAACCGGGCGATCTCCAACAGCATCTCGGCTCCGGCCTCGGCGAGGAAGTCCATGTCACCGGTGGCCTGGTAGTACTGCCAGACGTTGTAGGCGACCGCCGAGCCGACGTGCCGCTGGAGGTGGCTGCGGTCGGGCAGCCAGCGGCCGGAGAGCGGGTTCAGGTGCAGCCGCTGGGACTCCTCGCGGCCGTCGCTCGCGCTCTGCCACGGGTACATGGCGCCGCGCAGTCCTGCTTCGCGGGCGCTCTGCCGGGCGGCGCCCAGCCGCCGGTGGCGATAACGCAGGACGGCCCGGGCGAGTTCGGGGAAGCGCGGGTTGAGCAGTTGGAGGACGAACAGTTCGTCCCAGAAGACGTGGCCCCGGTACGCCTCGCCGTGCAGCCCGCGGGCCGGGATGCCGACGTCGAGGTCGGCGGAGTGCTCGGAGTACGTCTGGAGCAGGTGGAACAGGTTCAGGTGCAGCGGGCCGGCGCCGTCGAAGTCCGCCTCGATCCGGCAGCGGCCCCACAACTCCGCCCAGCGCACGGAGTGTTCGGTCAGCAGCCGGTCGAAGGCGGCGGCCTGCGCGGCCAGGAGCCGGGAGGCGGGCAGGGGCGCCTCGATCGCCGGGTCGCGGGAGGTGTGGACCGCGACGGTCTTCTCGATCGTCACCGGGCGGTTCCGCCGGATCTCCACCGCGAGGGTCTGGGCCGCCCGGCCGTCCCGGAACTCCTCGGTGCGGTGGGCCGGGACGGGCGCGCCGCCCGCGTGGTGCAGGCGGGTGCGGGCCGCGAGCGCGATGTGCAGCGGCGACCCGATGGCGGCGACCTCCAGCCAGAGCAGACCGTCCTCGTCCACGCCCTGGCCGACGGGGAGGAGGTGGCGGTCGGCCAGGCCGCGGTAGCGCGCGACTCCGGTGTTGGTGACGGTGCCGTCCAGCTCCGAGCGGATCTCCACCGGACCGGACCAGTTCTCCGCCGTCAGCGTGCACTGCAGGACGAGCAGGTGCGGTTGCGCCTGGCTGGCGATCCGCCGCTGGACAAGCCGGGTCCGGCGCCCGCCGGAGTCCACCACCAGGGCGGTCCGGGTCAGGACACCGCGCCGGAGGTCGAGCTCCAGGGCCTGCTCGGCGGGCGGGCCGGTGAACCACGTGCCGCCGACGGGGCGGAAGGTCAGGGGCAGCCAGTTCGGGGTGTTGATCAGGTCCTCGTTGGTGACCACCCGGCCCGCGACCGTCGAGGCGGCGCGGTCGTAGCAGCCGGCCAGGTAGGTGCCCGGGTAGTGGACGCAGTCGGCGACCGACTCGGGTGCGGCGCCCCGGCTGACGAGGTAGCCGTTGCCGACCGCGCAGAGGACCTCCCGCAGCCCCTCCTCGGCCGGGTCGAAGCCCTGGTAGCACAGGGTCCACGGATCGGGCATCGCGGCGTTGGCCGCCGTCGTCGTGGCGGTGTCCGGTTCCACGCGCGGCCTCCGTGCTGTCGGCGTCCTTCCAGTCTGCGCAACGGGCCGTCGGGCCGCTCCCCGGCCGAGCCGAGCCGCTCGTCCACCGTTTCCGGTACCCGGTCGGGGCGGAGCCGGACGGCCGGTCCTTCTCCTCCGGTGCGCTGCGGTGGTCCGGCGCGCAGAATCGGTGGGGAGAGGACACCAACACCCGGGGAGCCGGCGATGGACGTGACCGAGCCCGTGCAACCCGCCGAGTCCGCGGGGCCCGTGCGGGTGTTCCTGCTGGACGACCACGAGGTGGTCCGGCGTGGGGTGCGCGATCTGCTGGAAGCGGAAACCGACATCGAGGTCGTCGGTGAGGCGGGCAGCTGCGCGCAGGCGCTCGCCCGTATCCCGGCGCTGCGGCCGCAGGTCGCCGTCCTCGACGTCCGTCTGCCGGACGGTGACGGGGTCACCGTCTGCCGGGAGCTGCGCGACCGGATGCCGGATCTGGTCTGCCTGATGCTGACGTCCTTCGACGACGACGACGCCCTGCTGGACGCGATCATGGCGGGTGCCGCAGGCTATGTGCTGAAGCAGGTCAAGGGCGCCGACCTCGTGGGCGCGGTGCGGACGGTGGCCTCCGGTCAGTCCATGCTCGATCCGGCGACCACGCGCAAGCTCATGGAGAGTCTGCGCCACCACGAGGAGACCGACACCGGGACGGTCCTGTCCCAGCTGACCCCGCGTGAGCGGGAGATCCTCGCCCTGGTGGGGGAGGGCAAGACCAATCGGCAGATCGGCCAGGAGCTCTACCTGGCCGAGAAGACCGTCAAGAACCACGTCTCGCGGCTGCTCGCCAAGCTGGGCGTGGAACGGCGTCTCCAGGCGGCCGTGCTCGCGGCCCACGCCGACCCGGAACACCGGTCCGACCGTTCGCGCTGAGGCCGACCGGCCCCGCCGACAGAGCCGGTCGGCCCAAGCGCGGAGCCGGGTCCGGGCAGCACGGTGGGGATGAGGCAACTGCCGGGGGACACCGTGCCCCGGCGGCGGACCGCCCTCCTGCTGACGGCACACCCCGGGAGACCGCCATGTCCACGCTCGCCCTCGACGCCACCGCCCTGGAGAAACTGGTCTCCGCCGCGGTCGCCGCCCCCTCGATCCACAACAGCCAGCCCTGGCACTTCCGGCTCCAGCCCGAAACCTCGATCCTGGAGGTGCGCGCCGTGCGGGAGCGTGCCGTGCCGGCCGCGGACCCCCAGGGGCGGGCGATGCACATCTCCGTCGGCGCGGCGGTACTCAATCTGCGGGTCGCCGCCCGCCACCTCGGCTGGGCACCCGTGGTGCGCCTGCTGCCCGACCCCGCCGAACCGGACCTGTTCGCCGGCGTCCGGCTGGACGAGGCGTCCCCCGTGCGGCTCCCCGGCACCGAGGAGCTGTACGACGCGATCTGGCACCGCCACTCCATCCGTACCCCGTTCACCGGACGGCCCGTCCCGGCGGACGTCCTGGACCAGTTGGTGGCGGCCGCGCGGGTGGAGGGGGCCACGCTCCAGCTGCCCGACCGGCAGGAGACGGCCCGGCTGCTGGAGATCACCACCGAGGCCGAGCGCCGCAGCACCACCGACCCCGCGCAGCGGGCCGAGAGCCGCAGCTGGATCCGGAGCGGGGACCAGCCGCCGTACGGAATCCCGGTCCACGCGCTGGGCCCGCAGGACCGGGCCGGCCGGCTGCCGATGCGGGACTTCTCCGCCATCCGTCCCACCGAGCACCAACCGTTCGCGTCGTTCGAACGCGAGCCGCGCATCGCGGTGCTCACCACCGAGCACGACCGCCCCGAGGACTGGCTGCGCACCGGGCTCGCCCTGGAGCACGTCCTGCTGACCGCCACCGTGCACGGTGTCCGGGCCTCGCTCCTGCACCAGGCGATGGAGTGGCCGCACCTGCGCTGGACCACCAGGGAGCCGCACCAGCGGCCGGGGCACGTGCAGATGCTGGTCCGGCTCGGCTACGGCCCCGAGGGCGCGCCCACGCCCCGCCTGGCGGCCGCCGATGTCCTGGACCGGGAAACCTAGGGCAGCGGGACGCGCCAGGCCAGTTCGGTGCCGCCGCCGGGCCGTGCCCGGGCGCTGAACGTGCCGCCGAGCTCGACGGCCCGTTCGGCCAGATTGGCCAGCCCGCTGCGTCGACCGTCCTCGGGGAGGCCCACGCCGTTGTCCGTGACGGTGAGTGTCAGGTCGGATCCTGCCGTCAGCGACACGTCGACCGCGCTCGCGACGGCATGCCGGGCGGCGTTGGACAGCGCCTCCTCCAGCACGGCGACCGTGCCCTCCACGATCCGCGGTGGCACCGTGACATCGAGCAGACCGGCCATCCGCAGACCCGGCGCGAAGCCGAGAGTCCGCGCCGCACGCTCGACCACCTGGACCACCTGGGAACGAAGCCCCTTCGACGCGGGGCCGGCTTCGCGGGCGCGCAGGCCGAAGATGGTGGCCCGGATGGTCTTCGCGGTCTCGTCGAGGTCGTCGATCGCCCGCAGGACCCGGTCGGCGGCCTCCGGGTGGTCGATGAAGCGGACGGCACCCTGGAGGGTCATCCCGGTGGCGAACAGCCGCTGGATGGCAAGGTCGTGCAGGTCGCGGGCGATCCTGTCGCGCTCCTGGAGCAGCCCGACCTGTTCGGAGTCCCGACGCCGCTCACCCAGCTCCATGGCCACCGCAGCCTGGCCCGCGAAGCCCAGCAACGGCCCGGACTCGTCCTCACCGAACACGGGCGATCCTGTCGCGCGGGCCAGCATCAGCACCCCGCGCACCCCGTGCCCCGCAATGCCGATCGGTACCGCGACGGCGGGTCCCAAGCCCTCCCAACGCGGCGGACCGACGGTGATCCTCGGGTCGTTCCGTACATCGCAGCTCACCACGAGCCCGCCGGTCCGGGCGGCGGCGCCGACGAAGGAGCCGTCCAGCGGGAGGACCAGGTCGCGGTGCTGCTGTTCCCCGAGTCCGACGGCGGTCCGCACCTTCAGGTCGTCGGAGCCGGGCAGTGGCAGCGCGACCACCGCGAGGTCGGCGCCGGCGATCCCGGCCGCCCGGGCGAGCAGCAGGTCGAGCACCTGCTGCTCGGAACTTCCGGACAGCAGACTGCTGGTGATCTCCGCGTTGGCCGTCAGCCAGCGCTCGCGCAGCCTGGTCTGCGTGTACAGACGGGCGTTGTCGATCGCGACCCCGGCGGCCACGGCCAGAGTGGCGAGCACCGACTCGTCCTCGGCGTCGAACTCGCCGCCGCCCCGCTTCTCGGTCAGGTAGAGGTTGCCGAACACCTTGTCCCTGACCCGGATCGGCACCCCGAGGAAGCTCCGCATCGGCGGATGGTCGGCCGGGAACCCGTAGGACGACGGATGGTCCGAGATCCGGCCGAGCCGCAGTGGCACCGGGTTGCGGATCAGCTCGCCCAGGACCCCGTGACCGGACGGCAGCGCTCCGATCCGCTTCACCTGTTGGTCGGTCATACCGACCGGGATGAACTGGGAGAGCCGCTGGTCCTCACCGATCACCCCGAGTGCGCCGTACCCGGCGTCCACCAGGGTGACCGCCGCCTCGACGATGTGCTGCAGCGCCTGGGTCAGTTCCAGCTCCCGGCCCACCGCCAGGACCGCCTCCAGCAGGCTGTGCACCCGGTCCCGGGTGCCGCGCGCGGCGTTCAGCCTGGTCTGGAGCTCGTCCAGCAGGTCGTCCAGACGCAGGTGCGGCAGAGGAGTCGAACTCTCCGCTTCGCTGCCCACCGGTTCCTCCGAGACTCGCCGGGTGCCACTGCCCAGACTAGACGCGGCGGCCCGGGCGCGTCGTGTCCCGCTGGGCCACCAGGGCCCATCGGCCCCAGCCGCCGGCCCCACCCGGCCCATGGCGATCACCCGTTGCCCGAGGAACGCTGGAAGGGAGGGCGGGACGGCACCGCAGCCGTCGCGCTCCGGCAAGGTGCGACAGGAGTGACCAGGCCATGAAGGCGCTGACCTACCACGGACCGGGCCGTCGGACCTGGGGCGACGTTCCCGACCCCGCGGTGCGCGACCCCATCGAGGCGGTCGGCGTCCCCGCATCCTTCGAGCTGTGCACCCCCGCCTACGACATCTTCGCCGACGCGGGCACCGACGGCGCCCTCAAGGTCGCACTCTTCCGGACGTGAACCCGACACCGGCGAGCCAAGGAGCACACGGTGAACCAGAACCTCCACAACGAAGCCGTCCGCCGCGTCGATCCCGCAGCCGTCGCGCGCAGGGTCGCCGATCGCTGTTCCCAACTCGGCCTGACCGATGAGGTGCTGGCGAACCAGGCGGCCATGGCGCCGCGCTACCTCAAGTACCTTCTGGAGACCGGACCGGACTTCGACCCGGGTGGCTTCCTGCGGATCGCCGCCGCCCTGCGGCTCACCTACCAGGAACTGGTCGAGGGGCGCGCCGACGCCCCGCCGGGACAGCCGGACGTCGGGCCGCGTCCGCTGCTGGTCCACCTCACCACCGCCGAGTGCTGGGACAGGGTCGGTACCCACGGTGTGGGCCGGATCGCCCTGCCCGTCGAACCGGGCCCCGCGGTCTTCCCGGTCAACTACACCGTGGACGCCGCGACGATCGTCTACCGGACAGCCGCACAAGGCGCCGCGGCGCCGGACGACGGAGCCTCGGTAGCGTTCCAGGTCGACCGGATCGACGATCACCTGAGCCAGGGCTGGAGCGTCCTCATCCTCGGCAGAGCCGAGCACGTCGACGACCCCGACACCGTCCGTCACCTGCAGCGGCTGCCCGGTACCACGCCGTGGGCCGGCGGCGACCGACCGCTCTGGGTACGCGTCCGCACGGAGAAGATCACCGGCCGCCGGGTCGGCAGCGGCAGGTCGCCGACCCTGGCGGGCGACTTCTGACGCGCTGATTCGAAACGTCCGGGGAGACGTGGCGACCACCAGGGCGGGAACGGCCGCCCGGGGACGGGCGATCGGGGACGGCTCTCCGGTTACGGCCGACGCCCGCCCCGGGCGCCGGTTCGCCCAGGCCTCAGGGACGGACAGCGCCGTCCCGCGCCGTCGAGGGGGGCACCCGGCACAGCGCGATCTCCGCCGCGATCCGTTCGGCCAGCGGTGCCACGACGGCCGCGACCGGTGCCGACAGACCGGTGCCCAAACTGCCGTCGGCTCCTTCGACGGCGTAGACGACGAGCTGCCGGGGGAGGCGGCCCAGCACCCGGGCGAGTTCGACGGAGATACCCGACCCGCCAGGGCCGACCGGCCCACCCGCCCGGTACCGGCCAGCCCTGGCCGCAACGCCGGGCGCGGCGCTTCCCTGGGAGGCGAGAAGCATTCCGAGGGAGGCGCACCATGCCGCAGACCGAGGTCCCCTTCGAGCAGAGCCTGATGCACACCCGGAGCGGCCGTACGATCGCGATCTCCCGGTACGCCCCGGAAGTCCTGCCGTTGGACCAGGGCCGCATCGTCCTGGAAACCGCCTGTGAGCCGTACGACCGTGACGCGGTCTGGATCCTGTTGACCCCCGGCGAGGCCGGGGACCTGGCGTCGCTGCTGGTGCGGCAGGCCGCGGCCGTGTCGATCGCCCCGGAGCGGTAGCGATGCGGATCGCCGACGTGATGATCACCCCGCCGGTCACGGTGCTGCCACGGGCGACCGCACGGCAGGCAGCGCGCCGGATGGAGACCGAGGCCGTCGGCTGTGTGCTGGTCGTCGGTGACGACACCTTGCACGGCGTCGTCACCGACCGGGACCTGGCCGTCCGGGTACTGTCCACGGGCACCGACCCGGAGACGCCGGTGTCGGAGTTCATGTCCGCACCTGCCGTCACGGTCGACGCGACCGACGATCTGGAAGCCGCCTACCGGGTCTTCCGCCGTGCCGGGGTCAGGCGTCTGCCGGTACTCGACGGACACCGCCCGGTCGGCTTCTGTGGCTGACCGGACCACTCGGAGCACGTCGCCCCGACCGATGGCAGGCAGGCGCGGGGCACGCGAGTCTGGATGGTAGGAGCCGTTGGCATGAGCGGCCCCGGACCGGCGACGTGGGCCCGTCGGCTCAGGAAAACCGGGCACTACGACGTTTCGCCGCGACGATCTGGCAGGAGGAGCGATGAATGATCCGGTGATTGTGGGAGTGGACGGTTCCGGACGGAGCCTGCGCGCCCTCGTGTGGGCGGGAAACGAGGCGGTACTGCACGGCTGTCCGTTGCACATCGTGCATGTGCTGCCCGGCTGGGAGTTCGACGCCCCGTTCTTCCCGCCCGGACGCTCGCAGGGCCTCAGCCGACGGGGTGCGGGCATCCTGAAGGAGGCGGAGGCGATCATCAAGGAGAGCCATCCCGGTCTGGAGGTGGGGTCGGCCCAGTTCCCCGGTTCCCCCGCCGAGATCCTCCGCGCGATGTCCGAGCAGGCGCACAGTGTGGTGCTCGGCGCCCGGGGGGAGGGCGGTTTCTGGAACCTGCTGGTCGGTTCGGTCGGTCTGCAGGTCGCCGGGCCCGGTGGTGGTGGTCGGGCAGATCACCACGGGCCATCGCAGAGTGGTTGTCGGCACCGACGGTTCCCCGCATTCCGACAGCGCCCTGGAGTTCGGATTCGAGGAGGCGTCGCTGCGTGGGGCGCGTCTCCAGGTGTTGCGGGCGTGGAGCATGCCGAATCCGGCCGGCACCGACGGGGCCGAGGTCGACCCGGACGAGGAGGAGGCCCGGCAGCGGAGCGAAGTGGACGAACAGCTCGGCGACCTCGTCCAGCGGTTCCCCGATGTCGAGGTCGAGCGTGACGTGGTCCGCGGAGGAGCCGCGCCACTGCTGGTCCGTGCCTCCGACCGGGCCGATCTCGCGGTCGTCGGCTCGCGTGGCCGGGGCGGCTTCCACGGTCTTGCTCTCGGATCCGTCAGCCACGCTCTCCTGCACTACGGCATCTGCCCCGTGGCTGTCGTGCGCCCCCGCCCCCACAAGGTGCGGGAGTGACGGAGCGTCTGCGACAGGTTCAGGGCGACCCGATCGCCCGCTGACGTCCACCCGAGGGCTCCGGGTGGTGGGACGTTCCACCGTCCAGCCCCTGCCCGGGGCGCCGGCCGAGAGGTCGCTCCGGCGGCCGACCCGCGCTTGCACCCGCAGGATCGTCCTCCCGTGCCGGGTCGGCGTACGGACCCGGCAACGGTGACCGGATGTCCCGGGCCGGTGGGCCGACCGGCTCCGCCCGTCGCCCGCGCCGCCGACGGACCATGGGACGGGAGGCTCGAATGCATCGGATGATCGCACGCATGCTGGTTCCCGTTCTGCACGCGGCCGGAAAGTCCGGACCCGGGCCCGTGCGGCGGCCGTCGAAGCCTGGGCCGCCGACATCGGCGCCGCAGTCGCCGGGCTGGCGGCGATGGCTGCTGCCGGCCGTCCTCGCCGTCACGGTGCTGTCCCTCCTGCTGACGCACAGCCGTACCGGAACAGAACCCCGTTACGCCTACAGCGACTTCGCGGGCAGGGTGGACGCGGGCCAGGTCAGGACGGTCGACATCACCGACAAGGGCGCGATCACCGGCACGCTGAAGGACGGGACGAGGTTCACCACCCAGATCCCGACCGCACTGGACAACAGTCAGCTCACCAGACAGCTGCAGACCCAGCACGTCGCGATCACCGCGACCCAGAGCGGAGGCGGCTCGATCCTGTCGACCCTGTTCGTCTTCCTGCCGTTGATCGTCATCGCCGCGCTCTTCCTCTGGTCGGGGCGTGCGGTCTCAAGGACGATGACCGGTGGTCTGAGCGCGATCGGGCGGTCACGGGCGAAGATCATCGAGGCGGAACGGCCGAGTACCCGGTTCATCGATGTCGCGGGCTACGAGGGCGTCAAGCAGGAGGTCAGCGAGGTCGTGGACTTCCTGCGCAGCCCCGAGCGGTACGCCGCAGCCGGGGCCAAGGGACCCCGTGGCGTGATCATGGTCGGCCCGCCCGGCACCGGCAAGACCCTGCTCGCCCGCGCGGTCGCCGGAGAGGCCGAGGTCCCCTTCCTCTCGGTGACCGGCTCGGCTTTCGTCGAGATGTTCGTCGGCGTCGGGGCCTCCCGGGTCCGGGACCTGTTCGACGATGCCCGCAAGCGAGCCCCGTCGATCATCTTCATCGACGAGATCGACGCGGTCGGCGGTCGGCGCGGCGGCGGTAGCAGGCTGGGCGGCAACGACGAACGGGAGCAGACCCTCAACCAGCTGCTCGCCGAGATGGACGGCTTCGACCAGGGCACCGGCATCGTCGTCCTGGCCGCCACCAATCGCCCGGACGCGCTCGACCCGGCGCTGCTGCGGCCCGGCCGGTTCGACCGCCAGGTCACCGTGCCGCTGCCCAGCCAGGCCGAGCGGGCCGCGATCCTCGCGGTCCACGTCCACGGCAAGACGCTGGCCCCCGATGTCGACCTCGACCGCATCGCCCGCGGCACCCCCGGTTTCTCCGGCGCCGACCTGGCCAACCTGGTGAACGAGGCCGCCATCAACGCGGTACGCGCCGAGCGCGCCACCATCAGCGCGCAGGACCTCGACACCGCCCGCGACCGGGTGCTCCTCGGCCGCCGCGAGTCCTCCAACGCGCTGCTCCCGGAGGAACGCCGCTCGGTCGCCGTCCACGAGTCCGGGCACGCCCTGATGGCCGCGTTGTGCGCACACGCGGACCCGGTCGCCAAGGTGACCATCCTGCCCGCCGGCGTCACCCTCGGTGCCACCGAGCAACTGCCCGAGGCGGAGCGGCACCTGTACAGCGAGAGCTACCTGACCGACCTGCTCACCGTCAAGCTCGGCGGCCGGGCCGCGGAACTGGTGGTCTTCGGGGAGGGATCGACCGGCGCGGCGAACGATCTGGCCAACGCCACCGCGCTCGCCACCCGGATGGTCCGCGAGTTCGGCCTGTCCAGCGAACTCGGGCCGGTGGGATACGCCATCACCACCCCGCAGCACCTCGGCGAGAGCCCGGAGGACCTGCTGCGCCGGCCCTACTCGGAGCAGACCCAGCGCACGGTCGACCAGGAGGTGGCCCGGCTGCTCCGGGAGGCCGAGGCACGGGCGGTCGGGCTGCTGCGCGGTCACCGCCGCGAGCTGGAGGAGCTGGCCGGGCTGCTGGTGGAGCAGGAGACCGTGGACGGCAAGGTCGTTCTCGGCATCGTGAACGGGAGCCCACGGCCGGCGCAGCCCCGCCGGCCGCAGGAAGGTCGGAGGTGACGGGCGGAGCGGTGACGGGCGGAGCGTCGACGGAGCAACGCCCGCAGTACTCGGTCCGCACGCAGGACCACCATGAGGGAGCGGCGCCCGCTGCCCGAGCCCCGGATTCCGCGCGACTCCCCTCGGGCGGCCCACGAGGGACCCTCGGCAGCCGTACGACGAGGTGCTCGCCTTCGCCTTCGAGGAGGCCTCGGTGTGTTCGGTGCCACTGCGGGTGGTCCATGCCTGGAGCCCGCGGGGTGGCAGGGCACACCTGTCCTTCGGAAGCGGCGGCGGTCAGGAGAAGGACTTGGCGGCTGCCGAGGAGCGGGCCCTCGCGCAGATGCCGGCACCCTGGCGCGAGCGCTGTCCGAACGTGGAGGTCGCGACAGCTTCGGTGTCCGGCAGTCCGGCGGTCGCTCTGGTGGAGTCGGCGTCGCGGGCCGGGCTCCTGGTGGTCGGCCGCCACGTCCGGCGCGTGCCCGTCGGACCGCACCTGGGTGCGGTCGCACATGCGGCGATCCACCATGCGCTCTGCCCCGTCGCGGTCGTGCCGTTCAGCTGACCTGACACCGGGTTCTGCCGGTCGTTCGACCGGACCGGCATCCGCGCCGCCGTTGCCGGATCTGCCGGTCGGACGGCCTTCCCCGGTCCGGGCGGTCCGCGGGTGGCGTGGTGCGCCGATTCACGCAGCCGAGGCCTCGGGCGCGGGCGGCACGACGACGACGGGAACGTGGGCGTGGTGGATGACCTCGGTGCTGGTCGAGCCGAGCGCGAGGCGACCCCAGATGCCGGCGCCCCGGGTGCCCACCACGAGCAGGCTCGCGTCCCGGCTCGCGTGCAGCAGGACCTGCGTGGGCCGGCCGCGCTCGCAGTGGACCTCGACCTCGACGAACGGCTCGCCGACCTGTCGGCGTAGCTCGTCGACCGAGTCCGTCACCTCGCGCGCGACGATGTCGTGCAGGTGCGTCGGAAACTCGCCGCTCGTGCGGGGCCAGGCAGCCCCGCCCAGATCCGACCGCCCGGTGTGGCTGGAGCCGTAGGCGCAGACGGCCCGCACGGTGACGCCGCGCACCTGTGCCTCGCGGAGGGCGAAGAGCACGGCGCGACGGGCGGGCTCCGAGCCGTCCGTACCGACCACTACCGGGCCGGCGGAACCGTGAGTGGAAACGTTGCCCATGGTGACCTCCGACGGTGTGCGGCCGGTGAGCGGGCCGGCGGACTCCGCGACTCCGGTAGGTCCGAGGGAGGGCGCGGTCGCCGACCTGTCCGCTGTCCTCCATGGTCCTCCGCCTGTCTCGCCGTGGCACGTCCGTCCCCGTCGTGAGCTCGCGCTCCGTCGGATCAGCGGCATCGGGACGGCTCCGAGGGCGCCGTCGTTCGCGCGTGCCCTTGAGGCTCTTGCCCGGCGCCTGCCCGGATCCGGGCACCTTGATCCGGGCACCTTGACAGACGTAGCACAAGCGCGGCGAACCCGGGGGGAACATCGAGCCCGTGCGTTCGTGGTCGTGCACTGGACGCCTCCGTCGGTGGCCGACCCGTGTACGAGGGCCTGGGAGCACGAGGGCCTGGGAGCACGAGGACTTGGGCGCGGCGTTCAGGATCAGTGCCTGAGCGCCGCGCTCTTCCTTGACGGTGGAAGAGCCCGCCGCCGTTGGCCCGGGAGGTCGCCGTCGCGGCCATGTCGGCCCCCTGGGGGTCAGTTCGACTTCGAGAGGCCGTCGGATCGGGGGAGCGGTTTTCTAGAGGCCCTGGGCGAGCAGGAGTTCGTGGGCCAGGCGGGCGCTGCGGGCGGCCTGCTCGGGGTCGGGTTCCTGGTCGGGGATCTCCTCCATCCCCTGGACGAGGGTGCGGATCGCCTGCCCGAGGGCCTGGACCTGGGACTCCAGCATCTCCACGCGCTCAATGGCGCTTTCGAGGTCTCGACCGGGCGGGTGGAGGCCGTCGCCGGGTGAGTCGCTGGTGGCGGGGTCGGTGGTGGGGTGGGTCGTCATCGGTTGCTCCTGCGGGGGTGGTTGTGTCGGGGGGCTTGCCCGGCGGGTGTGATGAGGCCGTAGCAGCCGTCGTAGCGGTGGCGGACGGGACGGGCCCGGGCGCGGCGACCAGCTCCAGGGCCTTGGTGTCGACCTCGGTTCCGGTTCTCATACGAGCCCTCCTCGGGCGGAACCGTGGCTCTTCGGGGCCGCCACACCGTGATGCAGCGCGGTACACCCGGCTGGAGCGCGAGGCAGGTGCGGCTGCCCGTACGGCTGACGGCATCCGGCGTGCCCACTCGGCCCCGGTACGGTTGCGTCCCGGTTTCCCGGGCCGACCGTGGACCACTCCGTACCCGACGCTAGTCCGGTTCGCGCCCAGAAGCGATGGCCGCGCGGCCCCGCCCGGTGGTCTGCTCCCGGGAGATCGTCAATTTCCGGGCCGCGCCTTGCGCTCGCCGAGATTCTCCGTGCCGGGCGCGGGCCCGGATGTCAGTCGTGCGGGATGACGGCGACGGGGCAGACCGCGTGGTGGATCGCGGCGTGGGCCACCGGGCCGATGCGTGGTCCCAGGCCGGTGCGGTACCCGCCGCGCCCCACTACGAGAAGGCTTGCGCCGGGTGCGATGTCCACGACGGCCCGGCCCGGGCCGTCGTGGCTGAGGTGCTCCACCACGTGGACGGTGGGGAACTTCTCGTGCCATGGGAGCAGCGCCTCGTGCAGTGCCTGCTGGTCCGACTGTTGCAGAGACTCCTTGGGCGGCCGGTCCCAGCTGAGGGCCACTGGCCGGCGAGTGGTGGCGTGGACGGCGAGCAGGGGCGTGCGGCGTCTGGCGGCGGCGCCGAAGGCGAACCCGACCGCGCCCTCGTACCCGGAGCGGAGACTCATGCCAACGGCCACCGCGCCGGGCCGCGCGGCGGGTGTGCGGGTGCCCTCCGGTTCCTCGCAGGCGCGGACCAGCACCACGGGCCGTTCGAACCGGGCGACGGCGTGCAGGGCGAGCGAGCCGAGCAGGTAGCCCTGGACGCTGCCCAGCCCCTGCGAACCGAGCACCAGCATCTCCGCGTTGCGGGCGGCGGGCAGCAGTGCCGTCGGCGTGTCCACGGGCAGGACTTCGCTGATGACGGGTACGTCGGGGTAGCGCTTGAGCAGGTCGCTCTCCGCGTCCTGGAGGATGCGCTGCGCTGCCCGGGCCTGTGGGTGCTCACCGGGGACGTTCTGCGCCGTCATGGAGCGCAGGATCCACAGGTGCAGCAGCCGTACCGGTAGCCCGCGCAGTTGCGCCTCCTGGGCTGCCCAACGGGCGGCGGACAGGCTCTCGGGGGAGCCGTCGAGGCCGACGGTGATCTCCGGTTGCATGGTGGTTGCCTCCGTGTCGTCATTTCTGCCCGATCTCTGCCGGACCGGACGGGCCGTGGCAGCTCAGACGGTGGAGCCGGCTTTCCCGCCCGGTGGGACCATGACGGTCGCGGTGTGCCCCGTGTGGCCGTCGGCTCCTCGCGGTACTGCCGTCCGAGCGCCCCGTGACAGCCTCCCGCACTTCACGGCGGTACCACGTCCAGCCTGGACAACGGCGGCACCGGTCGCACTTCGGGCGGCCGGGGCAGGCGCCTGTGGGAACGGTGAGACTGGGAAGTGATGGACCACTGCACGGTGGTGGTGAAGACGGCGGAGCCGGCCGGCCCGCCGGGAACGGGAGTCGACCGATGGCTGGGAACGGGCGCGACGGACAACGCCGGCTGACCGGCGAGCTGGCCGAGCTGGTCCGGCTGGCGGGCGCGGCAATGAGCGAGGTCATGGACGGGCTGACCGGCTCGGCCGCTGTGGCGGAGGGGGCGACGGCTGCCGACAAGGCGCTGGCAGAGCTGCGTGAGCGGATCGAGGAGGACGCGGCAGGCGTGTTGCCGGGCAGGACCGCACAGAGGTCGGACCGGCACGCGATCGTCGTCGGCGTGCATGTGGGTACCGAGGTGGAATGCCTGGCGGATCTCGCTGAGCAGCTGCTGCGACTGGCCTGGTCGCGCCAGTCGGCCGAGCCGTGGCCGGAGCGGCTGAGGCTGCCCCTGCGCGGAATGGGCGAGGTCGTGCTGGTGATGCTCGCCAAGGCCGCTGACACGCTGGAGGCCGAGGCCGCCGAAGCCCGCGCGGATCTGCTCGCGGAGCAGCACGAGGTCGCCCAGCGGCAGCGCCTGTTGTACGAGCTGCTGCTGTCCGGGGCCGAACCTGCCGGGGCCGGAGACAGCGCCGACGCTACCCTGCTGGCGTGTTACTACCAGCGCTGTGCCGACCACGCCGTCTCCGTCGCGCGCCATGCGGTCCTGTTTTCGGCGGCCGGGGGCCGGTGAGGCGGGCGAGTCTGCCGACCGCCAGTGCCGCGGTGGTGACCGCCGTCAGCGCGGCCTCGTGACCGTGACCGGTGGCCACCGGGGAAGGCCGCCCGTGCCTCCCGTCCGCCGGGGTCGAGTTTCCGGTCATGCGGTGCCGGCGGCGGCGGTGGCGTCGAGGATCAGCTGCCAGGTGGCCTGGTTCAGGACGCTGCCGCGGTGGGTCACCAGCAGGGCGGCCTGGAGCGGGTCGGTCGGATCGATCGCCGGTGGGCCGCCGCCACGGGTCAGATGCCGGAGGAGCGCCGTGACGTTGTGTGCGAAGGCGGTCGATGCGGTGGCGGGTACCTGCGACGGGAGGTTGCCGGCGCCCATCACCGTGACTCCGTCACCGACCGGCGTCGTGGTGTCCGGTTCGGCGCCCTCGACGTTGCCGCCCAGCGGGCCGACTGCCAGGTCGACCACGACCGAGCCGGGGCGCATCGCGCGCACCGCGTCGCCGGTCAGCAGCGTCGGTGGTGGCCTGTCGGGCGGGTCGACGGAGGCGAAGACCAGGTCGAAGCCGGGGAGCGCGGCGGCCAGCCCGTGGCGCAGCTCGTCCTGCTCGGTGTCGAGGGCCTGGGCCAGTCCCGCCGCGCCGGTCACCGGGGGAAGGTTCGGCAGGTCGAGCAGGGTGGCGCCGAGCGCGACGGCCTCCGCCCGCTCGCGGCGCCGCAGCTCATGGACGTGGACGAGCGCGCCGAGGCGGCGGGCCGTGTCGACCGCCTGCAGGCCTGCGGCCCCGGCGCCGACAACCAGGGCCCGGACGGGCTCGAAGGACGCGGTCGTCGAGCCCCAGGGCGGCAGGCAGCGGTCCAGCCGGTCGGCCGCGGTCAGCACGGCCCGGTAGCCGGCGATCCGGGCCTGCGAGGTGCGGGCATCCATGGGGTATCCGTCGCTCATCTTCTCCGGTACCAGGTCGAGACCGATCGCGGTGAGGCCCTGGTCGGCCCATTGGCGGACCAGGAAGGGGATCAGGGTCGGCCGGAGCAGGGCGATCAGCAGCTGACCCGGGCGAAAGCGGTGGGTGAGACCGAGGTTGGGGCTCTGTACGCCGAGCAGGATGTCCGCGCGGCGCAGCAGGTCGGTGCGCGGAACGAGACGCGCGCCGACGGCGGTGTAGGCATCGTCGGGGCACCAGGCGCGGGTGCCGGCGCCGGGCTCCACCAGGACGGTCAGGCCCAGCGCGCCGACGGTGCGGACCAGTTCGGGGACGAGAGCCACCCGCCGCTCACCGGGTGCCGTCTCCCGCAGGACCCCCGCCGTCATAGCCGTCACAGCCGTTGCCACCGCCCTTCGGAGCAGGCCGACATGCCCAGTATGTCGCGTTTTGAGAGGCTGGATCCCCCGGACGGACCACCGGCAGCCGAGGAGCGGACGACCGGACGAGCGGACGACCGGACGAGCGGAGGGAGCCGGCGGTGGCAGGCAGGGGCTGGCAGTTCTGGGTGGACCGGGGCGGTACCTTCACCGACGTGGTCGCGCTCAGCCCGGACGGGCGGGTGCTGACCCACAAGCTGCTCTCGCACGACCCGGCGAGATACCGCGATCCCGCCGTCGCCGGAATCCGCGCGCTGCTGGGTCGCGAGGGCGGCCGGGCCGGTGCCGATCGGATCGAGGCGGTCCGGATGGGCACGACGGTGGCGACCAACGCCCTGCTGGAGCGCAAGGGCGAGCCGACGGCGCTGGTGATCACCCGCGGCTTCGCGGACGCGCTGCGGATCGGCTACCAGAACCGGCCGCACATCTTCGACCGTGAGATCAAGCTGCCCGAGCCGCTGTACGGCCGGGTGATCGAGGTGGACGAGCGGATCACGGCCGAGGGCACCGTACTGCGCGCGCCCGATCTGGAACGGCTCGCCCACGATCTGCGCCGCTGCTACCGGGACGGCATCCGTGCGGTCGCGGTGGTGTGCCTGCACAGCTACCTGCACCCCGCGCACGAGCGGGCGGTCGGTCGGCTCGCCGAGGAGATCGGCTTCCCGCAGGTCTCGCTCTCCAGCGAGGCCAGCCCGCTGATGAAGCTGGTGCCGCGCGGCGACACCGCCGTGGTGGACGCCTACCTGTCGCCGGGGCTGCGCCGCTATGTGCGGGAGGTGGCCGAGGAACTGCGCGGCGTGCGGCTGATGTTCATGCAGTCCAACGGCGGCCTTGCCGAGGCCGGGCACTTCCGCGGCAAGGACGCGATCCTCTCCGGGCCGGCCGGCGGCATCGTCGGCATGGTGCGGATGTCGCAGCTGGCCGGCTTCGACCGGGTGATCGGCTTCGACATGGGCGGCACATCCACCGACGTCTCGCACTACGCGGGCGAGTACGAGCGGGTGCTCACCACCCAGGTGGCGGGCGTGCGACTGCGCGCGCCGATGCTGGCCATCCACACCGTGGCGGCCGGCGGCGGTTCCGTCCTGCACTTCGACGGCAGCCGGCTCCGGGTCGGCCCCGACTCGGCCGGGGCCGACCCGGGACCGGCCGGCTACCGCGGCGGCGGACCACTGACCGTCACCGACGCCAACCTGGAACTCGGGCGGATCCAGCCCGAGTACTTTCCACAGGTCTTCGGCCCCGATGGCGACCGGTCGCTCGACCTCGACCTGGTGCGGCGCCAGTTCGCGCAGCTGGCAGAGGAGATCGGCGCCGCCACCGGAGAACGGCGCTCACCCGAGCAGATCGCCGAGGGGTTCCTGCGGATCGCGGTGGGCAACATCGCCAACGCCGTCAAGCGGATCTCGGTGCAGCAGGGCCGCGACGTCACCCGGTACGCGCTGACCACCTTCGGCGGGGCAGGAGGGCAGCACGCCTGTGCGGTGGCCGACGCGCTGGGCATCCGTACGGTGCTGGTGCCGCCGATGTCCGGGGTGCTCTCCGCGCTGGGTATCGGCCTGGCCGACACCACGGTCCTGCGGGAACGAGCGGTGGAGCGTGCGCTCGAACCCGCCTCGATGCCGGCGGTCCGGGAGATCGCCGGAGAGCTGGAGGCAGCGGCCCGGACCGAACTGCTCGACCAGGGCGCCGCTACCGAGCGGATCCGGGTGACGCACCGGGCACGGCTGCGCTACGACGGTACTGACACCACGCTCGCGGTCGAGCTGGCCGGGCCCACCAGGATGGCCGCCGCGTTCGAGGCCGTGCACCGTGCCACCTACTCGTTCCTGATGGACCGTCCGATCGTCGTCGAGGCCCTGCTGGTGGAGGCCACCGGCCTCAGCGAGCAGCCCGATCTCGGCGCCCTGGGCACACCGGGCGGACTTCCCGGCGAGGCGCACACGGTGCGGCTGTACACCGGTGGCGCCTGGCGCGAGGTGCCGCTGCTGGAACGAGAGCGGATGCGTCCGGCACACACCGTCACCGGCCCGGCGGTCATCGCCGAGGCCAACGCCACCACCGTGGTCGACGAGGGCTGGCGGGCGACGCTGGCCCCGACCGGGCACCTGCTGGTGGAACGCTCCGGCGCCCGCGCCGAACCGGGCGTCGGCACCGCAGCCGACCCGGTGCTGCTGGAGATCTTCAACAACCTCTTCATGGCGATCGCCCAGCAGATGGGCGCCCGGCTGGAGTCGACCGCCCAGTCGGTCAACATCAAGGAGCGGCTGGACTTCTCCTGCGCGCTCTTCGACCCCGACGGCAACCTGGTCGCCAACGCCCCGCACATCCCGGTGCACCTGGGCTCGATGGGCACCACCGTGAAGGAGGTGATCCGCCGCCGGGCCGGCGCCATGAGGCCGGGCGACGCCTACGCGGTCAACGACCCGTACCACGGTGGCACCCACCTGCCCGACATCACCGTGGTGACACCGGTCTTCGACAGCGATCGCGACGAGATCCTCTTCTTCGTCGCCTCCCGGGGCCACCATGCCGAGCTCGGCGGAATCTCCCCCGGCTCGATGCCGGCGACCAGCCGGGAGATCCACCAGGAGGGCGTGCTCTTCGACAACTGGCTCCTGGTGGCGGACGGCAGACTCCGCGAGGCCGAGACCCGGAAGCTGCTCACGGAGGGACCCCACCCCTCCCGCGACCCCGCCACCAACCTCGCCGACCTGCGCGCGCAGGTCGCCGCCAACCAGAAGGGCGTGGACGAAGTCGCCGCGATGATCGAGCACTTCGGGCTGGACGTGGTGCAGGCTTACATGCGGCACGTGCAGGACAACGCCGAGGAGGCCGTGCGCCGGGTCATCGACTCCCTCCAGGACGGGCAGTACCGGTACGAGACGGACTCCGGCGCGGTGATCGCGGTGCGGGTCGAGGTCGATCGCGCACAGCGCAGCGCCACGATCGACTTCACCGGTACCGCCGCTCAGCTCGACTCCAACCTCAACGCACCGTCGGCCGTCGTCACCGCCGCCGTGCTGTACGTCTTCCGCACCCTGGTCGCCGACGACATCCCGCTCAACGACGGCTGCCTGCGCCCGCTGCGCATCGTCGTACCGCCCGGCTCGATGCTCGCGCCCGTCTACCCGGCGGCGGTGGTCGCGGGGAACGTCGAGACCTCGCAGGCGATCGTCGGCGCACTCTACGCCGCACTCGGTGTCCAGGCCGAGGGCTCCGGGACGATGAACAACGTCAGCTTCGGCAACGAGCACCACCAGTACTACGAGACGGTCGCCTCCGGCTCGGGAGCGGGCGAGGGCTTCGACGGTGCGAGCGTGGTGCAGACACACATGACCAACTCCCGCCTCACCGACCCCGAGGTCCTCGAATGGCGCCTGCCGGTCCTGCTGGAGGAGTTCGCCGTGCGCCACGGCAGCGGTGGTGCGGGCCGTTGGCGCGGTGGCGACGGAGCGGTGCGGCGGATCCGGTTCCGCGAGCCGATGACCGTGAGCATCCTGTCCGGGCACCGGCGGGTACCGCCCTACGGCATGGCCGGCGGAAAGCCCGGCACCCTTGGCGCCAACCGGGTGCGCCGGGCCGACGGCAGCACGGTCCGGCTGGCCGGCTGCGACAGCGCCGACCTCGCGGCAGGGGACGTCCTGGAGATCGAGACTCCCGGCGGGGGAGGTTACGGGCCGGCCTGACGCACCGCCCGGTCGGGTGCCCCTGTGCTTCCGCGGCAAAGGACACGCCAGAGAGCACACCTGACCAAGCCCTACTAGGCCGCGTATTCGGTCGTGATCAATGGGTTCGGGTGAGGTCCTTGATCCAGATCATTGCGCCGCGGAGGTGAAGGCCGGCGAGGTAGCTT